>JAIXXU010000210.1 GCA_027490595.1 Pseudomonadota bacterium | reverse complement strand
TTCTTGTTGAAACGACTCGAGCTATATTGATAAAATACTCATCCCAAGACGGCCTGGACAAAGGCAATTTGTTTTCATAATTTACATTCAATTTTGGAGATCGCCTCATAAAATGATATTTTCCCTGTACTCTCCAAAAACTCTTCTGAGTGCATGACATATTTCACCAACAGAAGCATAATTTCTAACAGCTTGCAAAATAAAAGGCATCAAATTTTGATTTCCTTTAGCGGCATTTTCTAATAAAAAAAGGCAATCAAAAACTGCAGTGTTATCTCGAGATTCTTTAATTAACTTTAACTTTGCAACCTGATTTTTTTCTACATCATCTTGCACTTTCAAGAGATCAAAGTCAGCTTCTTCCGCTACCTGAAATTGGTTTAATCCAACAATTATTCGTTTTTTTTCTTCAATATCTTTTTGATATTGATATGCAGAATCCTGAATAGAAGCCTGCACAAAACCTTGTTCAATTGCTTTTACCATACCACCCATAGCATCTATTTTATCGATCAAAGTTTTAGCTTCTAAGAGAATACTTTCTGTTAAATTTTCTACATAATAACTACCGCCCAACGGATCGACGGTCTCACAAACCCCGCTTTCATGAGCAATGATTTGTTGTGTTCGTAGTGCAATTCGAGCTGATTGTTCAGTAGGTAGTGCCAACGCTTCATCTTTGCTGTTTGTGTGAAGACTTTGTGTGCCACCAAGCACAGCAGCAAGCGCCTGAATTGTAACACGCACAATATTGTTGTCTGGTTGCTGAGCCGTTAACGTGCTGCCAGCTGTTTGCGTATGAAACCGCATCATGCCACTTTTGGGATTTTTTGCGCCAAATCTTTCTTTGAGAATTATGGCCCACAACTTACGAGCTGCTCTAAACTTAGCGACTTCTTCTAGCAAATCTGTAAAAGCATTGAAAAAGAACGAAATACGAGGAGCAATATCATCTACATCTAAGCCTACAGCACAGGCAGCTTCCAAATAGGCAATCCCATCGGCTAAGGTAAAGCCAACTTCCTGAGCCGCTGTACTTCCTGCCTCACGGATATGATAGCCGCTTACAGAAATGGTATTCCATTGGGGAACTTCTTTGTGACAGTATGAAAAAATATCGGTAATTAATCTCATTGAAGGACCAGGTGGATAAATATAGGTGCCGCGCGCAATATACTCTTTCAAAATATCGTTTTGAATAGTACCACGCAGCTTATGACTTGGAACATTTTGCTTTTCAGCCGCAGCAATATACATCGCTAAAAGGACAGAAGCGGACGCATTGATTGTCATGGATGTAGAAACGTCAGCAAGAGAAATGCCATCAAATAATGTTTCCATATCGGCAAGTGTATCGATAGCAACTCCCACTTTACCAACCTCACCAGATGCCTGTGGACTATCTGAGTCATAACCAATTTGTGTAGGTAAATCGAAGGCAACACTCAAACCTGTTTGACCCTGTGATAAAAGGTATTTGTAACGTTTATTGCTTTCTTCAGCCGAAGCAAAGCCAGCGTACTGCCGCATCGTCCAAAAACTATTACGATACATTTCTGCGTGAATGCCACGAGTGTAAGGAAATTTTCCTGGTATTTGTTCTTCTGTTTTATTTGGAAAGAAAGTATAAAAAGCGTCTACTTTTTTGTTTGATGCAGTAACAAAATTGGGCTCTCTCTTTGACATTTAATGCACCTCTGTAATTTTTTTCACCGAAATATCAGAAGGCTTTCTTCCAGGGAACCCCTTCCAAAAATTTTCGGAAAAAAGATTATCGATCAATTTTTGATAGGATGGTAAAGCAGAAGAGTTATCATTTTGCTCTAAAGACAAATTAGCTTCATTGCCCCAAATCAGCTTTCCATTGTTTGTGTCAACGAGCAAAACAGCAACTCCAAGAGAAATCGTATAGTGTGTATTTTTTTCACTGTTTTTTAGGTTATTCACCACTGTAATAATGGCAGAATCAGCATTCATGACTTGAAATGAAAGTTTGTTAAGTCCATCAAGCCAATCACGATGAGACGACAAACAAAAAGAATAAAAATCAAGAAAATTTTTCCTAGACAAACATTCTGGGGTAATGAGAATTCGTTTTGAAATATCTCGAGAAGAAAATCTACCTGCAACATCATTCATAGACTTGTTTAACTGATCCAGCAACATCTTGGTGTTTGGTTTTTTTTCCAGAGCATTTCTTACAATATCATAAGAATAACCGTTGATATTTGGCTGATTTTCAAATGCCTTGAGAATTTTTGTTTCCATTAAGCTAAAAAGCTTTTCTGTATAAACAAGAGAGGTATCCACCACTGCACTTTCTTGTGAGGGATTAGGCAGCACAAAAACAGGCACAGCTATGACAGCCGCAGGATTTAACGCCTCAAATCCCGGTTGTATGCCAGGATGGGAATATGGTTGACTCTGACATGCTGACACTAAAAAAGAAAAAATAAAAAGAACAGAAAAAAAAATACAACGCATCACACGACCACCATAGCAAGGGTAAACCTGCGAACATGAAGGGAATACTTAACCTAAGAAGAAGCCCTGCACAAGTTTTCATTTTGTTCTATTAAATAAGACGGAAAATATATGAGTTTATTTATAAAACACAAGAAATTGTTTCATAACATTTATAAAAGGTCTTTATGCGTTCAATTTCTTTTTGCACATAACCATCAGAAGAGATATTCTTTTTTTCAATATTTCGGTCAAACAAATATAACGCAATGGAATATTGGACGTACCTTATTCCAAAGCCCTCTATCTCCTCCACTTGTGCTCTAAAAATCTCACCTTCTTTTGAATCTAGTTGAATATTGCATGGCAAAGGAATAGGGATAAAAAAATTTTCATCCCTGCTACGAATTTCCTCACAAAGCATTGCTACAACCCAGTGGGCTGCTGAAGAAGAAATTTTACATAGGTTTAAAAATAAAAAATATATAATTTGTTTTTGTTGTTCTATTAAAAATATTTTTTGTTGAATTAATTCGGACAAAGAAAAAACCTTTAATAGAAATTCAGATAGTTTTTTATCTTCCTTTAAAAGTGGCCAAATATGAATATGATTCATTAAATCTTCAGATTTTTCAGGCAAAAAAAACTTAATAGAATGAAACAAAAATAGAAACAAAGGAAGATCTTTTGACTTTATTTTTGGTAAATTAACTCGATGAAGAATAACAGAAAAATCCCTCTTTAAAACCTTAACTGCACCTTGGAATAATACGAAAGGATGAATGAATAAACTCTTAAAAAGACAGACTAACAGAGATAAACGCGAACATTTTTGCAATTCTAAAAGTATGCGTTCTTTAGGTAAAAAACTAATTTTTTCCCAGTTTTTTACTAACTCTTTATTGGTAAAAAACTCAATTTTAAAATTGTACTCAACACTAAAACGCAAGGCTCGCAGCATTCGTAAGACATCTTCTGAAAAGCGAGCGCTAGGATTTCCAACACAACGAACCATTTTATTCTTCAGATCGATGAAACCACTATGAAAGTCCAGAATAATACGACGATGGGGATCAAAATAAAAAGCATTGACTGTAAAGTCACGGCGACAGCTATCTTCATAAATAGTGGCCTCGCTGACTTGAGAAGGTCTTCGGCTATCAAGGTAAATACCCTCTTTGCGAAACATAGCGAGTTCAAACGTATATCCTTTCCATTTGACAAGACAGACTTCAAAACATTGTCCCACAAAATGTATACAAGGAAATATGCGTTTTACTTGCTCAGAACTAGCACTGGAAGCAATGTCAATATCTTTGGGCAAAATATTTGGTCTTAGCAACAAGTCTCGCACACAACCGCCTACAAAATAGGCTTCAAATCCAGCTTTTTTTAACTTGAAAACAATTTCAGCTGCAGCTTTAAAGTACGTATGACGCCGCACAACACCGTAGGGTTTAAATTTGATTACACGGGACTGCAAGATGAAGGTTCCTTGTTAGAATATGTCAACATTTCAAGGTTAATTCAAAAATACTATTCTACCGAGCAAACGCTCTTGTCAATTCCAGAAAATTGTTTTATCTATTCATCCCTTAGTGCTCATGTGGCGAAATAGGTAGACGCACAGGACTTAAAATCCTGTATCCGCAAGGGTGTGCCAGTTCGATTCTGGCCATGAGCACCACTTACTTTTAAGTTTCATCAATTGATATAATATTAAGTCTAAATTATTTAAACTTTTCTCAAAACAGCTACATACATGCTGTCACTATCCGTAGAATCATCAAAACCAGGGTTTAATTCAGAAACAAATTCAAACGAAGAGTTGTTTTGTAAAAAGTTTCTAACCACTTGTTCATTTTCTTCCACAAACCAGCTACAGGTGGCGTAAACAAGATGCCCGCCAGCAGCTACCATTTCACTTGCTTTTGACAAAAGCGAAACTTGCAAACAATTGAGGTCAGACAAATTCTCAATCTTAAAACGATACTTGGCATCAGGATTACGGCGCCAGGTACCGCTGGAGGAACAAGGAGCGTCTACAAAGACACCATTAAAACCACTATTTTTTGTTACTTCGATAGGGAATTTAGGAAATGTTTGACCGTCCCATGGCATACATCTTATGTTAAAAAATCCAGCCCTTCTAGCTCGTTTTTTTATTTCTTCTAGCTTATATTCACGAAT
>JAIXXU010000118.1 GCA_027490595.1 Pseudomonadota bacterium | reverse complement strand
GTTTAGGAATGATAAATTTTCTGGTCTAACTTCTTTTTCAAAGTCTGTCCAAAGTGTCCATTCATGTGATTTAGCAACATTTGTCAACAACTTTTTTACTCTCCCTTGAACAATTTTTTCAAGTTTTGCAACACGATGGTCCAGAGGAAATGATTTTTTAAATCTCTGAACTGCAACATCTGCATTAATTAATGAATCTTTTTCTACTAAATATCTTCCAAGATAATATGAACAATTTTTCAACAGATCAAACGGAACTCGGCCAGAAGTTACACACCTGTCGAGATTTTGCTGATATAATTTTACCGAGTTAGGATTAGAATCAACTACGCCATATAAAACTCTGAGTGATGACGCTATCTTAATTATGTCAGGATTTTTTTCTGACAGAGCCATTTCTGAATATAAGTGTTTATTAGTGTCAGTTATAGACATAGATTGTACATTATTAGATTTCACAATTTCATCTATATCAATAAAACGTAGCTTTGCGTATGAATAATATTTACTACCTGGGTGAATACGAGTTAATAATTTTAAATAAGTGCTAGCAGCATCATAATCATGTGTTAAAAACGCAGACTCACCTGCTTGCCATAGTATTTCATCATTTTTTTTAAAATAATTTTCATAATAAACTAAAATTTTTCTAAAAATTATCGACGCTTGTTTTTCTTGCCCATATTCATATAAATTTTTTGCCAAATTACTTAGCAAAGTAAATTCATTCTTCTGTTTTTCAGTTAATAAACGCTTTATTTGCAACTTCTTAAAATCGGACATTTTCTTAATAACTTCTAATCTAGAAAATATCTCAGGAATCATATATTTTTTATTGTTTTTATTTTCATTGCCAAACAAATTTTCAAAAGATTCTTCATTCAAAGTATTTATATTTGTTACATTTGAATTAAATTTATTATTTTCGGGTAAATTTTCATCAATTTTTGTATCTTCAACCTTGCCAGAAATAATATCAGGTTGCCAGTTCCATTTTTGTTTAAGATTCTCTTTATCTTCTTCATTTTTCCAAAAATCAACAACGATTCTCCAAGGATCCTGTTGCGTTGTAATAACCCAAGATATCGGAAAATTTTTTAGCTGGAGACTTAAAGTAACTTCTGAATTTTTTTCTTCAACAAGAACTCTTCTAATATACCTATTGTCATACAAGTATGCATCTTTGACTTCTTCACTTCTAGCAGGTGAAATTCTTATTTGAAGTAATCTTTTTTCTTTGTCAAAACGAGTCAGATACTTTCTTGGATTATTTAACCTCAGCGTAAGACGATAGCTATCATCTATGTAATTTCTTTCCCTAATTTCAATATTTTTATCTGTTGCATATGCTTGATAAAAACCATTGATAGAGTGAAAAAAATTCACGCTTAATAGATATAAAATTATTAAAAAATTTTCCTTACGCAAAATTTTCTCCAAAAAAGTATTGGGCATTTTTTTTCATTCCATGACATTACAAGATGTAGTGAAGATTTGATCAGTCTGAAAAATGTCAGAAAATAAGTTTTTGACGGGAGTAATTTCTTAAGCAATAACAGCAGGAAAGCATTATTTATACACATAAAATGTGTCAAAAAAATATTTTTAATAAATATGAATTAATCACAATTAATTTAATTTAAATGAAATTTCTAAAAATTACATTTGGTTGTGTAAAATTTAAAATTTGTATGGTATGTATGGTATGTCATAAATTAATTGTTACTAAAGGTTGACCAAATGAAAAACCAAACAAAACAGATTTTTGTCTGTTCTCAATGTGGCACACAACATACAAAGTGGCTCGGGAAATGCCCTGACTGCAACAGTTGGAATACTCTCCAGGAAGACTTTGTTTCCACACGAGAGTCTAAAAGCAAACAGAACCAAAATACACACAATCCTATTCCTCTAAACCAAGTTGAATTTTCACAAGAAAAAAGGATATTTTGCGGAATCCCAGAATTAGACAGAGTGCTTGGAGGAGGCCTTGTCCATGGAAGCCTCATTCTTCTGAGTGGCGACCCAGGTATTGGAAAATCAACATTACTTTTGCAATGCTTGTATGGCCTAGCCTCCCGGGGCTTCAGGGTAGTTTACGCCAGTGGAGAAGAGAGCCTTTCGCAAATAAAGCTACGGGCACAAAGACTCAATACAGTTCACCCTAATATCCTGGTTTCGAACGACACCGACATCGATGCCATCTTGGGGCAAACCAGGCTTCTAAAGCCCGAAGTTTTAATTGTAGATTCTATTCAAACAGTATCCACTAACGCTTTGCCTGGAACACCTGGCAATGTCAGCCAAGTCCGTGAATGTACTAATATGTTGATGCAATTTGCCAAAAGCGAAGGCATAACAACGTTTCTCATTGGACACGTCACAAAAGAGGGAGTGGTGGCAGGACCTAAACTCCTCGAACATCTTGTGGATACAGTCCTCCACCTAGAAGGAGAAGCTTCCAGTGGATATCGTATTCTACGAGCTCAAAAAAATAGATTTGGCTCCACAGGAGAAATTGGAGTTTTTGCCATGCAAGGCCACGGGCTTGTCGATGTCCCAAATCCTAGCTCGCTTTTCTTAGACCCCAAAAATGCCCAGCGAGAAGGAGCTGCCGTTGCTATCAGCATGGAAGGAAGTCGACCAATTTTGGTTGAGATCCAAACCCTTGTGGGAAAGACAACGTTTGCAACGCCGAGGCGTTTAGCCACGGGATTTGATAACAATAGATTCACAATTTTACTTGCTGTACTTGAAAAAAGAGCTGGCCTTTATCTATCAAATGTTGATGTTTACGCAAGCGTTACAGGAGGATTCAAACTCTATGAGCCTGCCGTTGATCTAGCCACGGCTGCTGCTGTTGGCTCTTCTGTTTTTGGAAAGCCTGTACCCCAAAAATCAGCTTTCTTTGGTGAGGTTGGTTTGTCGGGCGAGGTTCGCATGACAAACCACACTCTAGCCCGCATTCAAGAGGCTCATAAACTAGGATTTGAGCGGGTTTACATTCCCGCTCGAAATTACCAACTCGACAAAGACAATATTTTTCAGTTACTAGAAAAAAGTGAACAACCCATGTTAGTAATTCCTGTAGAATCTGTTCAAGAAATTGTGAGGTTAGATTAATTCATGTTTATTCCCTATGATAAATTTAAAAATGAAATTATTGAAATATTAATTGATACTTTTGAAGAAGAAGGAAAAAAAAATAACCAAAAAGTTACAATAACATCTTCAGAACTACAGGCATTAATTTCTACTCCTCCAGAATTTGAGATGGGACAAGGGGCACTTCCCTGCTTTCCTTTTGCGAAAATTCTAAAAATATCTCCTCAAAACATTGCCAAAATCTTTGAAGAAGCCATCAATAAAAACAGCAAAAAAAAATATATAAAAGCTGCAACGGCCGTGAATGCCTATGTAAATTTTTATTGTAACTTTGAAAATATCCTTGTTGAAAAAAGCAATTGTTTTGATGACTATCAAGAGCCTTTTTTTCCACTGGCAAATAAAGAAAAAGTAGTTGTGGAATACTCACAACCCAATACGCACAAAGCAATGCATGTTGGCCACCTCAGATGCTTAGTCCTTGGTGATGCCGTGAGCAATCTCCTTGGTTTTGTTGGACATCAAGTCATCCGAGCCACTTATCCCGGAGATATGGGAACTCACGTGGCTAAAGTTTTATGGTATTTAACACACCCTACCCCAAAGCCATTTCCCACAGATTCTGAAGATAAGGCAACTTGGCTTGGAAAAATGTACGCCCAGGCCGATGAGGCTTTTAAACAAACACTAGGCTCTGCACAAGAATCGCAAACTAAAAAAGAAATTGGAGAAGTTCTTGCCGATCTTCATAAAAGCAGCGGAAAATACTTTGACATATGGAAAGAAACTAGGCAGTGGAGCCTCGATTATTTACAAAATATTTACACATGGCTCAACACTAAGTTTGATATCTGGTATTTTGAAAGTGAATGTGAATCACCTGCAAAAAAATTGGTCCTGCAAAAATACGAAGAAGGTTTTTTTGTCAAAGATAATGGTGCTATAGGTATAGATCTTACCCCCTGGAAACTAGGCTTTGCCATGTATCTTAAATCTGATGGGAATAGTCTATATCTAACTAAAGATTTAGACCTCATTTCAAAAAAATTTGCTGACCCCGGGGTTACCAAGTCTGTCTATGTAGTTGATGCAAGACAAAAATTTCACTTCGATCAACTTTTTAAAACAGCCGAGCTTATGGGCTATTCTCAAGCAAAACGCTCTCAACATTTATCTTATGAAACGGTAAATTCAGAGAATGGAACTCCCTTTAGTTCCCGCGAATTAAATGGACTCGCCCTCCTAGATCTAAAAGAAACTATGGAAAGAAAAGTCATCACAGATTATTTAGAAAAATACCGAGACACTTGGTCTGAAGAAGATATTCACAATACCGCGCGGGACGTTACTATTGGAGCGCTCAAGTACGGCATGCTTCGGGTAGACAACAATACTCAAATCCATTTTTCGTTGTCTGAGTGGCTTCGTCTTGATGGAGACACAGGACCCTATCTCCAATATGTGCACGCTCGCTGTTGCAGCATACTGGAAAAATTCCATATTGCGGAAGGATTTTCTCCCACATTGATAGAAAAAAACGAACAAGAGTTATTGTTTATGATAAATCGATTTTATGAGTTTGTACTGCAAGGAGCCGAACAATGCCGCCCTTCTCTTCTGGCAACTTACTTGTTTCAACTTTGTAAGCAGTTTAATCGATTTTATGAAAGCTGCCCTATCAAGGATGCTAGTTTTGATGTGAAAAACTCTCGCTTGAATCTTGTTACTTTGACAAAAAAGACTATTGCAGAAGGTCTAGCGTTACTTGGTATTCCTGCACCAAACCGGATGTAGCATTCTCAATTACCAAAATAAGATAAAAAAAGAGAGCTTACTTGCTCTCTTTGTGAGTAGTGTGCTTGCGACAGTACTTACAGTACTTGCGAAGCTCAATTTTTTTAGTTGAGGCTTTTTTATTCTTGGTAGAACAATAAAGATTATTGCCTGAACAGGATTGACTACCATCTCCAGTGCAGATGAGTTTAATGATTTCTCTCATGAGTAGACTCCAAAACGAAAAAGTTCTAAGTAAAAAAGGGTTTATTGAGCTTTAAGAAAAACCAAAGGCCTTCCGGCAAGCGCTAATAAGCATAAGTGATGGGCACGTTACAAATATTCCGCAAAATTTGCAACTATTTTTCCAAAAGCTTTGATGAAAAAATCATTTATTGAGATATCATTCATGATTCTAAAAATAATAGAAAAACTTACAGAAGAAACCAATCTTGCCCTTACACAACTGCCATGGGAGATTGAAGGACACCCCTCAACTGCTCCCTTCCAGGAGGAAATTGCTCAGGCACATGCCTACCCTCTTGCAGCAGGTGGAAAACGAATTCGCCCCTTACTCTTAAGTTGTATGGCTGGTGCTATCGGTGGCCAAATAGGAATTTTCACAAGCCGTCAAGCAGCCCTAGCTGTTGAAACCCTCCACACCTACAGCTTAGTTCATGACGACCTTCCTTGCATGGACAATGATGACCTTAGACGAGGGAAACCAACCACCCACATTGTTTATGGAGAAGCAAAAGCTTTGCTTGTGGGCGACGGCCTACTTGCCCATTCTTTTTATCTACTCTCTAAAATAAATTGGGCTCAGAAAAATTTTCTTCCAGAAGTTCTTGAAAGTTTGTCCCTGGCTGCCGCACCTAAGGGCATTATTTGGGGGCAGTGGTTGGACCTGAGCCTCACCGGCAAAGAAGATACCAATTGGGAGATGATGGAAACCGTCCACCTTTATAAAACTGGCGTTTTACTTGGTGCTTGCTTTGAAATTGGTCTCATGTGCGGTTTGTCTCCTCTGGAAGCGAATATCTCACCTCAACAACTCACCAACCTAAGAAACGCTACTCGCATGGCAGGCCAAAAAATAGGCCTATCCTTTCAAATCATCGACGACATCCTAGATTCCACGCAATCATCAGAACACCTAGGAAAAACTTCAGGGAAAGACGAACATCAAAAAAAATTCACTGCTGTAAAACTACTTGGTCTTAAAAAAGCGAAAGCACTCGCTCAGCAATACACAGAGCAATCATTGGAAACTCTTCACAAAATTTTTGCACAATTAAATTTTAATGATGTTTCACAGGAAAAAAGCCAATATAAGCAATGTCTTTTCTCTACCCTCACAAATTTACTCACACG
>JAIXXU010000284.1 GCA_027490595.1 Pseudomonadota bacterium | reverse complement strand
GTATTATTATCTCCCTTATGAAAGTTTGTGGGAAAAGATTTTCCGAGTAGTTGATAAAAACAGCATTCAAAAGAAAAAAACGAACCTAATCATTGACTTAATTAATGAAGGTTTTGTTCTCTCAAACCCTACTGTAGTGCTATTCGAATTTATTAAAACTTACAACTAAAAAATGAAAATTTAGATCTTGTTAATTATCTTAAGAAAAATTCACATTTGAATAATTTTGTTGTAAAAAGAGTGCAAATTTGGATAGCTGGAAAAGTGTTCAAAGATGAAATTTTTCTTCATTGTCAAGGAAAGGGGTTCCATTGTGAAGCAAGTGTACTTTTTCGGAGCAGGGCAAGCAGATGGTAATGCCGGTATGAAGGCAGAGTTGGGTGGCAAAGGAGCAAATTTAGCTGAAATGACCAACATAGGGTTGCCTGTTCCTGCTGGTTTTACAATCTCAACAGCGGTTTGCCTTGAATTTCTAAAGTCTGGAGTGATGCCGGCTAATCTAAAGCTGGATATTGAGAAAGCACTTGAAAAAACAGGAACCTGCATGGGTGCAAACTTTGCAGATAATGAGAATCCCCTCCTTGTCAGTGTACGTTCTGGCGCAAGGGTTTCCATGCCTGGGATGATGGATACCGTTCTCAACTTAGGCTTGAATAGTGTCACAGTTGAGGCTCTCGCTCGCAAGACGCAAAATCCTCGTTTTGCCTATGATTCCTATCGTCGCTTCATTCAAATGTTTTCTAATGTTGTAAAAGGCATTGAAAGCTACCATATGGAACAAATTCTTGAGGAGTTTAAACATAAAGAGGGCTACCAAGAAGATCACGAGCTAACTACAGACAATTGGAAAACTGTTATTGAGCAATATCTTTCTTTTTATCGCAAAACTGTGGGATCTTCCTTTCCCGAAGATCCCTATGAGCAGCTTTGGGCAGCCATTGCATCAGTATTTGAAAGTTGGAATTGTTCACGTGCCCAAAAATATCGTGAAATTCATCAAATTCCAAACGAGTGGGGCACAGCGGTAAATATTTGTGCCATGGTTTTTGGCAATATGGGAAGTTCTTCTGGTACGGGAGTGTGCTTCACGCGTGACCCCTCCACAGGTGAAAACATCTTTTACGGTGAGTACCTTATGAATGCTCAAGGAGAAGATGTGGTTGCCGGGATAAGAACACCCAAAAATTTACTTCTATTGGAGAAAGAGGCGCCAGCTTCTTATGCTGAACTTTGTCATGCAAGAGAAATTCTCGAAAACCACTACCGCGATGTTCAGGACATTGAATTTACCATTCAAGAAGGAAAACTTTATATTTTGCAAACGCGCAATGCAAAACGCACGGTACAAGCCGCTCTTCGTATTGCAATCGACTTTGTAAAAGAAGGAAAACTATCTCAAAATGAGGCTTTAAAACGTTTAAACCCTGCAGACATTGACAAACTATTGCACCCGACTCTTGATCCCAATGCTCCTAAACGCTTGGTTGCAAAAGGGCTTCCTGCTTCTCCTGGTGCAGTGACTGGCCGTGTGGTGTTTTCTGCGCAAGACGCAGAGCTATGGTCGTCTCGAGGCGAGAAAGTAATTTTGGTCAGAGAAGAAACGTCTCCAGAAGATATTAATGGGATGTATGTTTCTCAAGGTTTTCTTACCGCTCGTGGAGGTATGACATCTCACGCAGCTGTTGTGGCTCGGCAAATGGGCAAGTGCTGTGTTGCAGGTTGTTCTTCCCTACGAATTGATTCCTCACAAAAAAGACTTTTCGCCGGTGACTTAGAGATTTCAGAGGGAGATTGGCTCACTCTAGACGGTGCCTCAGGAGATGTTCTTCTAGGTCAAGTAGCCACGACCGAAGTTGATCTGGGTGAAGATTTTCAAACTTTTCTTTCTTGGGCGAAGGCTTTGACTCGAATGACTGTTCGTGCCAATGCGGATACTCCGAAGGACGCCATTTTATCTCGTAAATTTGGAGCTGTTGGTATAGGCCTTTGTCGCACAGAGCATATGTTTTTTGATGAAAATAGACTTCCTTACGTTCGTCAAATGATACTCTCTAAGACTTTGGAAGAACGCAATGCAGCTCTAGAGCATCTTTTAAAATTCCAAACAGAGGATTTTGTCGGTATTTTTTCCGCAATGGAAGGGTTACCCGTGACCGTTCGTTTGCTTGATCCTCCACTCCACGAGTTTCTCCCACATACAGACAAAGAAATTGTTGCGCTTGCAAGTTTAATTTCCTTGTCTCCCGAAGAAATCACATTGAGAGTTCAGGCCCTTCAAGAATCGAATCCCATGCTTGGCCACCGTGGTTGCCGTTTGGGCATTTCACATCCTGAAATTTATGAGATGCAAGTAAAAGCTATTGGGCAAGCGGCCTTGTTATGCCACCAAAAAGGTTTGAAGGTTTATCCTGAAATCATGATTCCTCTTGTTGGCACTAGGGAGGAGTTAAGTTGGCTTAAAGAACGACTTTCAAAGTTAGCTCCAGACTTACCATTTGGTACCATGATTGAAGTTCCAAGAGCTGCTTTGACTGCTGATGAAATTGCACAGTGCTCTGACTTTTTTAGTTTTGGCACAAACGATTTAACACAAACAACCTATGGTTTTAGCCGAGATGACTGTTCTCCCTTTCTTAAGGTATACAAACAAAAACAAATTTTAGAGGAAGATCCCTTTGTCACGATTGATCGAAATGGTGTGGGTAAACTTTTAAAAATGGCAACTGAGCTTGGTCGTCGTTCAAATAGTAAATTAAAGATTGGAATTTGTGGCGAGCATGGCGGAGATCCCAGGAGCGTTACTTTTTGCTATGAATTAGGTTTAGATTATGTAAGCTGTTCACCTTATAGGGTACCTGTTGCCATACTAGCGTCAGCGCAGGCATCTTTGAATTCATAATGAATAACCATCTCAATGACTCCTCAACATGCCGACTAAGTGAGCTACCCAAGGGAAAGAAAGCTATTATTGTTCATGTAAGTGAACAGTATCTCCGATCTGCAGCCTCTTTGGAGCCAGGTGAGTTGGAAAGAAGGCTACTTGAAATAGGATTTTTAGAGGGGATTGATATTTTGGTTTCTCATGAAGGACTCCTAGGAAAAGATCCTATTGTGGTTCTTTTGCAATCGTGTCATTTTGTGGCTTTAAGGCGTCGGGAGGCCGAAGCAGTTCTTGTTCAAATGCTTCCTTCTTAAGATGCCCTTCTTTCCTTGATAAAAAAATTTTTAAAACGTTGGTCAAATGAAAGAATCTTCTTTGAAAAATATAGCATCTTCTTTCCGCATTGCTTTAGTAGGCAATCCCAATTGTGGAAAAACCGCTCTCTTTAATGGATTAACCGGAAGCCGCCAGAAGGTTGCAAACTATGCCGGTGTTACTGTGGATAAAAAAGAGGGCATTGTTTTAAGCGATTCGGGAAACACGTTAAGAGTTGTTGATTTGCCAGGTACGTATAGTCTTCGAGCACGAAGCCTTGATGAACGTATAACGCGCGATGTCGTGTTGGGTCAAAAATACGAGGAGGAAGCTCCTGATGCCGTTATTTGCGTTGCAGATGCAACTAACCTTCATCTTGGTCTACGGTTGGTGCTTGAGCTAAAAAAAACCGGTTTGCCTGTGGTGCTTGCATTAAACATGTTTGATGTCGCTTCAAGACGTGGCTATTCTATTGATCAAAAGCTTTTATCTCAAGAATTGGGCTGTCCAGTTGTACCTACTGTAGCTACTCGTAAAAAAGGTTTGAAGGCTTTGATAAAGGCTACAGAAGATGTTTGTACAGCTAGGGAGCAAATTAAAGCAAACTTATGGACTGAACCCACATCGCAAGATGTTCGTTTATATCATAAAGAAGTAGAAAGAATATTGTCTGTCGCTAGACGTCTGCAAGGCAGTGTCTCAACTCACACCTACGCTATTGATCGCCTTTTATTGCATCCTGTATTTGGTGTTTTCTTTTTTATACTTGTTTTATTTTTTATTTTCCAATCAGTATTTTTTGTCGCAAAAATTCCGCAAGAAGCCTTGCAGTCAATGTTTGATTGGCTACAAAATTTGGTGTCTAATAATTTGCCAAATAGTATGATTTCAAGTCTTCTTTCTGATGGTATTATTGCTGGTATAGGAAGTATTGTTGTTTTTTTACCTCAAATTCTATTTCTATTTCTGTTTATTCTCATTCTTGAAGATAGCGGCTACATGGCTCGAGCTGCGTTTCTGATGGATCGAATCATGTCTTTTGTTGGGTTGCCAGGAAAAGGTTTTATCTCTTTGCTATCAAGTTTTGCTTGTGCCATTCCAGGTATTATGGCTACGCGAACTATTGAAAGCAGGCGAGATCGTATTATTTTAATTTTAATTTCGCCATTGATGACTTGTTCTGCCAGATTACCTGTTTATACGTTGCTTATAGGTTCATTCATCCCACATAAAACGTTATGGCATTTTTTTAATTTGCCTGGTCTTGTCATGTTTTTATTGTACGCTGCTGGATTGTTATCTGGTTTAGGTATTTCAGCTCTTGTGGCTTTTTTTATGAAAAAACATAAAAAAGAACCTTTGTTGATGATACTTCCTTCGTATAAAATGCCAGATTTTAAAGGTGTTCTTATTGGCGTTTGGTTTCGGGCACAAGTTTTTTTAAAAAAAGCTGGAACGACGATTTTATTCTTGATGATTGTCATTTGGTTTTTAAGTAATTTCCCATCTCCGCCCCTTGGTCACAAAAATCCAGCCATTGATTATAGTTTTGCGGGAATGTTCGGGCATTGGGTAGAGCCTTTTGTTGCACCCCTAGGGTTCTCATGGCAAATTGCTGTTGCTCTTATTCCAGGCCTTGCCGCCCGAGAAGTTGCCGTGGCTGCGCTAGGAAGTGTCTATGCAATCAGCGGAAACGAAGATGC
>JAIXXU010000037.1 GCA_027490595.1 Pseudomonadota bacterium | reverse complement strand
TTATGACAAGTTGATTGAGTTTTATATTGAATTGAGGGGTCATGGACATTCTCTCTCTGCGATAGAGCTTGAATCTTTTTTACAATGGCAAGAAAATAAAATTAATGCAGACTTTATTGCAAAAATTATGTTGGAAGTTAGAGAAGAATACCAAGCAAAAAACAAAGAGTTTCCTTCAACCCTTGGTCCAGTTAAAAATAAACTCAACCGCGTGCTATTGAAATCCCGCGAGGTTTAAATTGAAATCAACAAGAACTCTTGATGATATTTTTCATCACCTTCAAGAATTGGCTAAATCCAAAGACCAGAATAGCCAAAATGAAGAAACAAAACTTTTGTGTAAGTGTGGCAAGTTTATTCATTCAGAAGAAGACAAAGAGGAAGAAAATTATGAGGAAGATTGTCAAGATACTGATGTGATCTACATAGACTTGAATTCTTTGGGACACAAATATTTTGCCGTTTGCCCCGCTTGTCATCCTCGTTCCCATTGTTTGTTGTGCGGGGGGACTGGTCACATGGTGTTTGCAAATTCTCATGTGGTAGAAACCCAGTCAGGGGCGCTTGAATTTCAAACAGAAGATCTCACCCCCCATGCGTGTTCGTGTTTATATCTTGAACATTTAGCCGATGCTCTTAACAAAGCTCAAATTCCTGATAGATATATTCAAGCAGATCTTAACTCATTTGATTTAAATCACCTACAAAACGAAAAACAAAAAGAAAAGTTAAATACCAACATTGAAAAAATGGCTAATTTAATGTCTTACCTTGGAGAAAATCACAGAAATAAAAACAAAGGTGACATGAAATTTTTTGTGACATTATTTGGACCAGTAGGAAGCGGTAAAACACTTTTAGCAACTGCTGGCATGAAAATGTTAATGATGAATTATGGCCTATCTGGAAAATTTATTGATTTTCAAAATTTACTTAGCCAACTACGCGCAGAATATGATGAACAAAAAACTGGCGAAAACATCTTGAAAGAATTAAGGCTAGTGGATGTTCTTATCATTGATGAGTTTGGAAAGGGTAGAAACGACAAAGAGTGGCAGCTCGAAAAGCTAGATGATCTAGTCAATGCTAGATATAATGCACAAAAAATCACCATATTAACTACTAATTATTTACCACCAAACTTTAAGTATCTTGACAAAGAAATGCCGATGCAACGCAACAAAGATATTTATTCACCAGAAATTCCACTAAACGAAAGTTTTTGGCAACAAAATTTATTAGAACGTATTGGCATGAGAATGTTTGAACGAATCATTGAAGTATCAGAGTTTATTGATTTCACTCAGCTCCCAAGCTACCGCCGGTATATGGGTCGTTCTTTCTTGGAGCTTTACCAAAGTAAGCAAAAAGGCAGCTGAACGAATCAACGCACAAGTTTTCGATATTTCAAACGTCTAGGGTTCACAGCATCGTCGCCAAGACGACGCCTTTTATCTGCCATATAATCTTGGTAGTTACCTTCAAACCATACAACCTGGCTATCACCTTCAAACGCTAAAATGTGCGTCGCTATCCTATCTAAAAACCAGCGATCATGGCTGATAACCACTGCACAACCTGCAAACGACAAAAGACCATCTTCCAGTGCTCGTAACGTATCTACATCTAAGTCATTTGTGGGCTCATCAAGTAGCAAGAGGTTTCCACCATTCATGATAAGTTTGGCTAAGTTCAGACGGTTTCTTTCACCTCCTGAAAGTTGTCCCACTATTTTTTGTTGATCTCCGCCGCGGAAACCAAAACTAGAAATATAAGATCGCGCTGGGATTTCTTTTTGGCCAACAAGAATATTGTCCTTGCCACCACTCAACTCTTGGTACACTGTTTTTTGACCATCCAAAGAAGAACGACCCTGGTCTACGTAGCTTATTTTAACCGTCTCTCCTACCTTAAATTCACCTCGATCAGGTGTTTCCAATGACATGATCATTTTAAATAAGGTTGACTTACCCGCACCATTAGGGCCAATCACACCCACAATTCCTCCAGGGGGGAGTCTGAAATTAAGATGCTCAAATAATAAATTATCCCCAAAAGATTTTGATATGTCATTTGCTTCAACGACCTGATCACCCAAACGGGGCGCTGGCGGAAACAAGATTTCTTTTTGTCCAGATTTTTCAGTTTGTTCCTTCACCAAGTCTTGATAAGCTTGGATTCTCCATTTTCCTTTTGCTTGACGAGCTTTTGCCGACATAGACATCCACTCAAGCTCACGTTTTAACGTTTTTTGTCTTACTGACTCTTGTTTTTCTTCTTCAGATAAACGCTTTGTTTTTTGTTCTAGCCAGGAAGAGTAGTTACCATGCCATGGAATTCCTTCCCCTCTATCAATTTCTAAAACCCATTCTGTTACGTTATCTAAGAAATATCGATCATGAGTTACCGTGACCAAAGTACCTTGAAAATCTTTTAAATAACGCTCAAGCCATTGCACACTCTCAGCATCTAAATGGTTTGTAGGCTCATCCAACAAAAGAAGGTCAGGCTTTTCCAGAAGAAGTTTACATAGAGCGACGCGACGAAGTTCTCCCCCTGATAGGGTCTTCACATCAGCATCTCCAGGAGGGCATCGCAAAGCATCCATAGCTATTTCAATGGTTCGATCAATATCCCAACCATTTTTGGCATCAATTTCATCTTGAAGAACAGCCGTTTGTTCTAATATTTTATTCATTTCATCATCGGACAAAGGTTCACCAAGTTTTTCATTGAGCTGATCAAAACGTCTAACAAGATCTTTCACATCTTTCACAGCATCTTCAATGTTTTCAAAAACATTTTTTTCTGCATTTAGAACGGGTTCTTGGGGTAAATATCCAATACGAGTTCCTTTTTCAGGAAAAGCTTCACCAGAAAAATCCTTGTCTATGCCTGCCATAATGCGTAATAAAGTAGATTTACCAGATCCATTTGCACCAACAATACCAATTTTAGCACCATGAAAAAAAGATAAATATATGTCTTTAAGTATATCTTTCCCATTGATATTTTTTCTCATTTTTACCATATTAAAAATAAAATTTGGCATATAAAAACTCCTAATTAATTTAAATTTAACTTAATATTTACTATGCAGTTACTCTTGTTTTCCAGGTAATACTAACATTTATAAAATAATTCCAAACAGCTGCCATGAAATAACCACAAGCATTTGCAAGATAAAGGCTCATAAAATATTGAGATGAAAAAAGCAAAGCAATAGCTTGATTGATTAAAGCTCCACTCAAACAAATAGCGTGAAAGGTTACAAAACCACGAAAAAATGGCAATAATTTATTCAACTTTTTTTCACGAAAAGTCCAAGAATTGTTCAAAATAAAATTTGTCACTATGCTAAACTCAATAGAAAACGCCAGCGCATTCCACGTTGAAAGTTGAAATACATTTAACCCTGACCAAAGAACAATTTGGCTTACAATAAAGCCAGAAACACCTACTGCACAATATTTTAAAAACTGAACAGGAAAATAGACGCCTAAACTAAGCTCATACAAAGCCTTTAAGTATTGAAAAATGACTTGACTGGAAAGTTTGCTTTCTCCATGTTGTCGAGACTTAAACGTATAGCCGACCTCAGTGACACGCAAACCCTTGCTTCGAGCTAAAAACTCAAGCAATATTTTAAAGCCCTTAGGATTAATTTCATTTCTCGTTAGTGAATAAGTCGTTTGATTTATGGCAAAAAAACCGCTCATAGGATCAGATGAAGGCTGACTTAAAGCAATTTTTGCTAGAAGTGTAGCAACAAAAGAAATAAACCGGCGAATGATACTCCAATTTTCAATGGCACCACCATCGGATTTCCTCGAACCAACAACAATATCTGAACCACTTTCTAGCTGTTCAACAAATTGGGGGATTATTTGTTCGTCATGTTGCAGGTCAGCATCCATCACAACTAAAAAAGGAGCTTCTGCCACAGCAAAACCTGCAAGCACTGCAGAGCT
>JAIXXU010000258.1 GCA_027490595.1 Pseudomonadota bacterium | reverse complement strand
TTTGTTTAAAATTAAAAATAACTTCATCATCTAACTTTTTAATATAGTGTTGAACATTCTCTATATTAATAAAACTCAAGTCTTTTATTAAGCTTTCTAAAAAATTTTTAATTTTATCCCTATTTTCATCCAAATATTTCAAATTATTATAGCAAGTTACCACATATTCCTTAACTATATCACCTTTAATTAAATATTGTGCATACTGTAAAATATAGTTCACTGAATGAATAATTTTTTCATACCGCCTAAATAGGAAAGCTTTTTGAGGCATATGGTCATTCTCTAGACCATCTTTTTTAACACTATATTTGTCGAGCTCAGAGTAAGGAGCGACATCATAAAGACGCGTTATTGAGTTTGAGCGACTATTTCTTCTTCGATCCATTAAAACCGACCCATGGGAACCAATTCTCGAGATTTTCAAAGAACCATGTCTTTTCCCTGCAGCTTTAAGTTTAATGAAATTAGAAATAGACAAATCGGCATAATGAGGAGGTTTATACTCTGTAGGTAATTTTACTAATACCTGAATTTTTTTAAAACCGCTTTTTTCCCTTTCAAACCAATCATTTTTTTCTGCCGAAAATAAAGCCCATTGAAGTTTACCTCTATTGACTGTTAAACGAACAAAATTTGAACTTGCATCAAGCTTTAAATATTGAGCAAAATTTTGCAACATTTCACTCGACCAACCCTTTTCAAAAATAGATTTTTCAAGTAATTCTTTGTTATTAAATAAACTTTTTAGTAAATATTTTTCATACCCCTTCTCAAAACCAGGAGTATTTGCAAGATGAGATGTGGATAAAATGGCACGGCTTAATATGTCAGGAAGACCGTTTATACCAAAATAGAACTTTGGCTCTGCATATAAAAATTCCATAAATTCTCTGCATTTATTTCTAGTATCGTCACTATCATCTTTTAATAACTTTAAAATGTCATTTTTAAGATTTTGTTTAGTGGTTTCATCTAAGGGAGGAGATCCTGGTAGTACGTTTTCCTTTTTAACTTTTAAAGGAGTATTCTCTAAAATTGGTAATGTGCCAACAACAGAACTCATAAAATACGACTCCTTGGTAAAGATTTTCATTTTCTGAATTTTCAAGCAACTCCGGTGACTCGTGATTTTATTCAACCAAGATTGACTCTTGTCATTGAATCAAGATAAAAACGTACTTAAAATTAAAGCAAATTATATAGTTTTAAGATAGTGAAAAATAGTTTTGAATAAAGATCGAAAATGCTCAGGCAAAATAACGAGAGGTGGTGTTAAGGACAGCACATCAGCCCGCTCCCCTTCTGGCAAAACTAAAAAACCCTTCGCCAAAAGATACTCCATCATAGGGACACAAAATGCTTCCCTTTGGCTATAAAACCACAGCCCTTTCATGAACCCTTTACCGCGAAAACAAAAGGGATATTTGGCATAAATTCCATCTTGCTTACAGTCTTTTTCAAAGTTCAGAAACTCATTCTCAATGGCTGGAATTTTACTTTGAAAATGAGACAGTCGACGGGAAATTTCACGTATATTTTCATAGGCTACGTGGCAAGCAAAGGGATGCCCCAGAAATGTTTGAGTATGACGGGCCTCACCCTGGGATTTTCCCCAGACATCAAGAATTTCTCCTATACAAGCACTTAAAGGAAAACCTCCCCCAAGAGCCTTCCCAACACACATCAAATCAGGAAGAAAACCCAGGGATTCCTGAGCAAATAAGACCCCTGTTCGACCAAAGCCAGTATAAATTTCATCTAAAATGACCAAGGTTCCATATTGATGACAAAGCCGTGCACATTGGCTTAAAAAATGCGGAGGAAACTCACGCTTCCCTCCACGACCTTGAATTGGCTCGACCACTATAGCAGCAAAGGATTTTGTTTTTAGATGTGATTCTAATAGTTCTAGAACATTCTCTGGCCTCAAAAACTGATTTTGATTCAAAAACAGTTCCTGTTGCTCAAACGAGTCAAAACTCTCTAGCAACTCATCATTCTGCCAGGGAAAAGGAAGTGAAATGCATTTTCCCTGAATCCACGATTCAAACCCGTCTATAAAAACAGGGCGAGCACTTAATGTTAGTGGCCCAAACTGCAATCCATGGTACCCACCAGCAAAGCTCAAAAAACGATGTCTTTTTGTAGCAAGCATTGCTGTTTTTAGCGCGGTTTCTATAGAATCACCACCGCTGAGACCTAAGTGAATTTTGGGACTAGCATAGGGAGAAATTTTTGCAAGAAGCTCTAAGAGCTTGATTTTTTCTTCAGTAGGATGAACATCTCCCATTCCATGAATGAGTTTTTTAGCTTGTTTTTTAATGGCACGCTTGACTACAGATGGCCCATGGCCAAGAGCTACCACTCCAAAACATGATGTAAAATCGAGGTATTTACGCCTATCTATGTCCTCAACGAATACGCCGCTTGATTTTCGAAAAACTATAGGAAAATTTTCTGAGACGTAGGTGGTGTCAGGACATTCAACAGCCTGAAGGCGATCGAGAAGAGATTTTGTTTGGGGAGAAAATTTGTAATCCATTGCAAAAAAGTGAAGACTTAATTTTTAATAGGAGAAAACCAACGCTCATTTCGAAAGCCGGGTAGCAAAGAATCAGGTCTATCGTATGTTGAGTAAGAGACCAAAACTGCCCTTCCATAAATTCTATTTTCATCCATAAAACCCCAATATCTTCCATCGCGAGAATTATCCCGGTTATCGCCCACAAGAAGGAGTTGATGAGCAGGAACAACCCACTTTTGAGTTTCGCTGGCAGTCACACTGCCCCATTTCTTGCGCATGGTGTAATGAGGACTATTGCTAAATGAAGATTCAAGGAAGAGATCATAGTCTTCGGGATTTTCGTTGCCACCCATATTTTCAAGGACTTTTCTATCAGAAACAAGTTCCTCATGAGCCATCGTGCCATTAATTGTAAGCACACCATTGGTAAAAGACACCGTATCACC
>JAIXXU010000232.1 GCA_027490595.1 Pseudomonadota bacterium | reverse complement strand
CACAACAATAAATTCGCCATGATTGTTGTCCTTGTTGTGTACATGATAGCGAATATGCCAAAGATTGCCATTAACCTCTTGTGTGATGACCTCTTCGTCGGAAATTACTGATTGGCTCAAAGGGCACCAGTTGACAAGTTGACAAGCTTTATAGATGAGTCCGTCTTTATAAAGTTTAACAATGGCTTGTAAAACGGACTTACTGTAGCTCTCGTCCATGGTAAAAACACTTCTAGACCAATCACAGCTAATGCCTAAGCGTTTAAATGCTTCCACAATACGATTTCCGTATTCTTCTTTCCAAGCGTAGGCGTGCTCAAGAAACTTCTCTCGGCCTATGTCTTTTTTCGATATGCCTTTATCAGAAAGTAATTTAGTAACTTTAGCTTCAGTGGCAATGCTGGCGTGGTCGGTGCCCGGGATCCAACAGGCTTCGAATCCTGCGGCTCGGTGCCACCTTATGAGAATGTCTTGTAGAGTATACATCATGTGCCCCATGGTGAGGTCACCTGTTACATTTGGTGGGGGCATGACAATGGTAAAGGGTTTTTTGTTTCTGTTTGGTTTTGATTCGAAGAATTTATTTTGTTCCCAGAATCTTTGAATATTGTTTTCGGTATTTTTGTGATCAAAGGGGCGGTTGAGGTGATCTTGTTCTGTCATGTGGTGCGTGGCTCCCTGCGTGCGCGTGATTCTTGCTTAAAAAAACAGTAAAAATAAACCCTAAAAGAGAGCATCCTGCAAGTATAAACATACTGAAGGCAGTTCCAATATTCTTAATGAGAACAGGTAAAAGTATAATTCCTAAGGCGGCACCAATTTTGCCTGTGGAAGCAGCAAAACCATGTCCAGAGGCACGAATATAAGGAGGGAATCTTTCTGTTGGAAGCAAATAGGTAGTCGGATTTGGCCCGAAATTTACCATGAGATTAAAAATTGCAAATCCTGTAAAAACCCAGAGTTCCTTGAAGTGAAGATAAGTTGATATCCCTAGGATTAACAAACCTACAGTCATTCCTAAAAAACCCAGGCATTGTAATTTGATTGTGCCAATTTTTTTTATCCAAAAAACAGCGCTTAGAAAACCAGCAACAAGAAATAAATCTAAAAAAACAGACCCAGTTGTGGCACGAATGTCACTTAAAATAAAATTTTGAGCCAGAGTGTCGTTCGGTGATGCTATGTGTGAAAAGACCATGGCTAAAATAATTGCTGAGAATATACTTACACCGTATAGGCATATGCCCATTAAAAACCAAGGTATCGAAGTTAGCATAGTTTGTCTTGCAAGCTTTTTCGAAAAAAGCTCGCTGTAAGAAGCTTTTCTTGGTCTTATCGTTTCTTTAATAAGTGAATCTTTGTGAATCATTCGGATTATTTTAGCGATAGGTTTACCTGTAAGACGTGCTAAGATTCTTGCTGATTTCTTATATTTGCCTTTTTCATGAAGCCACAAGGCACTTTCAGGAAGAGAAAAGCGAAGAAATAGAATAAGAATGGCTGGAATGATGGTGAGTCCAAGCATCCAACGCCAAGCGTCCGGATGTGGATAAAAAATGAGAACGATGAGTCCAAGGACGGCTCCACCCAGAGCTCCAAATGCTTGAAAGCTGAATGCAGACATAATAGCTCTACTTCGTAACTTTTTGGGGATAAATTCTGATAGATAAGTAGAGCTAATAGGGTAGTCGGCACCAACGCCAATTCCAAGAAAAAATCTGAAAATAATAAGCCACCGTGCATTCCAGGCGATTGCGCACAAAAAGGAAAAAATCACAAATAAAAACATGTTGGCAATGTTTAATTTCTTCCGCCCAAATTTATCTGTCAGGTATCCTAGAAATATAGCTCCTAAAATAGCTCCTGCAGGGGCTCCAGCGCCGATGAGTCCTAGTTCCCATTTGCTGGGTTGAAATTGATTATTTATCAAGGGAAGAGCAACGGCAATAATAAAAAGATTTAGGCCATCGATGAAAATACCCAGTGCAGACAGGATCCAAATGCGATAGTGCATGGGTTTCAGAGGGGCATTGTCTATAAGGCGTTCAATTCTAGAGATAAGTCCACCCACACGGAGCACTCCTTGTTATAAAAGTCTCGCCATGAGTACATGGAGCCCATATCCGGGCTTGAACCGGAGACCTCTTCCTTACCAAGGAAGTGCTCTACCGCTGAGCTATATGGGCAAGAAGATAAATAATGGAGCGGGTGAAGGGGCACGATCCCTCAACATTCAGCTTGGAAGGCTGACGCTCTAGCCAATTGAGCTACACCCGCGCAAAGAAAAGATGGTGGGGAGGGGCAGATTCGAACTGCCGAAGGCGTAAGCCAGCGGATTTACAGTCCGCCCCATTTAGCCACTCTGGAACCTCCCCAAAGATGCATTTTTAGCATTTGAATACAAAGCCAAAATGAATTCAGAAATGGAGCTGGCTAAGGGAATTGAACCCCCAACCGCCTGATTACAAATCAGGTGCTCTACCAATTGAGCTAAGCCAGCATTCTCCGATAGCAAGGTGGTTAATTCATTCGTTTGTTAAAGTCAAGTTAGGTAAGTGAAGAGAGTCATTTTTTATATTGAGCGGTATTTCTTTCCGTGCTAATAAGAACATGAGTGACCAAAAGATAGCTGGGAGAAGAGGATGAAAATTTTATACAGAGCCGCGGCAAACCATGATGTCACCAGGTATAGTAAAAGTTCAACACTGCTTCCTTCAAAAATTAAGTTGTCTGTTCATGAAAAGATTGATGAAAAGTCCTATCAGCATATTCAAAAAAACATAAAAGAATTAGTGTCGCAGATCAAGGCACGTGACGTTCATAAAACCCAAGAGTTTTTAGTCTTGACAAGTTGTCTGCTTGAAAGGTTTTCTCGTTTTTTTCAATCGAGAAAAAATCTCGCATGCGGTGAACTTTCCAACACGACCAAAAATACTGATATTGAAGAGATTTATAAGGACCTTGATATGCTCTACAAAGAGTATCATGAAAGACTTCCTAATCTTGATATCAAATGTTTTACATCTATTGTCACATTATTTGCTCATTTTGAAAGTCAAAACCATCATTTTTTTTCCTGTTTTGATAGTTATAAATCAGACAAATTCTTAAAATTGTTTGACTACGTAGAAAAGAAGAAGTTCAAATTTGAAGGCAAAGACGTTCTCTACTCTGGTTTTGTTAAAAATGGTACTGCGGACGACTCACTGGCTTCTCCTGAAGGCTACGGTGCGTGTTTTGCGACAAAAGGCAACCAGATTATTTTCCATGGAGAATTCGGACCTGATTTTTACCTTGGTCTTTGCTACGATAATTTTGGCCAGTCCCTTGGGGAAGGGAGAACGCCCTCTATTTCTCCAGGCTTCCTTTTGCGTAATAAAATTCATAATAGAATTGCCTTTATCCCTTATATGAGCTTGGAAAACAACCAAGAGGGTTTGTATTGCGTGTTTAACAATAATAATAAGTCTTACGTTGTTTATGAGGAAAAAAACCGGGGTAGTAAGATAAAATTTAAACATAATTCTTTCCCTAAATTTCCCAGACATTTACAAGAGCACATAGATTTTTTTCTTTCCGAGCATTACGACGGAGCCTCTATGGCTTGGCCAACCCCAGCGCAAAGTATTAGGAATATTACAGAACAGCTGGAAGATAATTTTTCCTTGAACAACTTCCATTTTACAAAAGTAAGAGATCCTCTCGAACAAGAAGAGTTTTTTTTAAACTCAAGGCCATCACGCTCCTTTAGCAATCAGATTACAACAAGGCAGCAGAGTTTTTCCTCGAGTAGTTCCAACCAAAGGAGCTATTCTATGAGTGATATTTTTGAACCTGAGGAAACACTTGAAATTGAAAACACCAAGCAAAATCAAGCTGAATTTGTGGAAGAAAAGTCAAATGTAGTTCAGGCCTTACCAAAGGCCTATAAAACTCCTCTGAACAAAGATGGCACAGAGTCTGTGATCCGGTGTTACGAGAACGAAGGCATTTATCTTCTGCCCCCAATCATCAACAAAGCAAAAGACTGCGTTTTTTTTCATTTAGACTTAGGTAGTTCTGTTCGTGGCAATGAAGCTTTGCAATTAAATGTTAAAGCCATACTTCGGCTTAAAGATCCCAAAATTTTTGAAACAATAGAACAAGAATTGATTGCTAGCATTTTTGGCGCTCAAAACCATTTAGAGCTAAAAGAATATCTGAAAGAATTATATTTTGAAGCATCAGACCCAAATGGAATTGTTTATCGTATTTCTACTGAATTTGATAAGCAACAAAACGTTCTGTCTTATCATGGAATTCAAACTCAATTTCCCAGAGAGTTACTTCCTAAGTCTATTTTAAGAAAAATTGATAAAGTTGCATATCCTCTTGATGACGATCTTTCTGAAGCGCAAAATCAATATATTTGTGATAGCGTTGAGTTGGATAAAAACGCTAGTTCTATTGAGGTTTTTGTTGAAAAACGACCAGTGATGAATGTTATTGGTGACGTACTTACTCTCGTGATGAAAACCAAAGATAGATATGAGAAAGGTAATGTGCTCATTGCGAATAATCTTAATTTGGTTAAACGCTTTTCATCTGCATTATCCAAATATTCTTATGAAATCAACTCAAAACGCTTAAGAATTTGTAACGAGTGTTATGAAAATGAAAAAAGTAAACTTCCTCCCGCATAAATAACCTTTCTTTTTTAGTCTGCCTGATTCAGATAGTTATATCTCCTTCTCGTTTTTTTAAACATTTAGGAAAATAATTCCTTTATTCTCAGATATTTGGCAAAATTTTGTTCAAAAACTCTTATACTTAGAAAATGTATCCTGAAAAAATTTAAGTTTAAAACTCCTTTTTTGGAGCAATTATGTTGAAAAGATATCGTATTTTTCTTTTGAGACTAATTTCTGTCCTGCTTTTGTTTGGTTTTTCTGCGGTCAGTTTTGCCCAACAAGCTGTGTATGTTGGGGAAGACGACGTTTCAAGTGTTTTTGCAAGTGGTGGCTACGGAGCTTTATTTGGAGCAGCAATGGGTGCCGCTGTTCTGCCTTTTATGAGCAATTCTCCTATGCAAAATCTTCGGGTGGTTGCCGGTGGTGCGTCTATTGGTTTCATCTTTGGAAGTGCGTATGGTTTTTATAGCTTAGCCAATGCTAACAAAAATTCTTACTTTAATTATACAAGTCAAGAAGAAGATAATGGCAATTTTTACTACAGCATGCCTCCCACATTGCCTACTCATGGAGCCATTCGCTCAAAAAAGAATCATGGGAAAATGATGGCTAGCAGGGCGTCTAGGATTGTAACAAAAGATGCCTTGTTTGTGGGAAGTCTAAATAACCTATCCATTTCTATGCCGGATATTTTTATCAGTACTAAAGCTATGGCCTTCAAGCTCTTAAATGTGTCTTTTTAAGTTTAGATTCTTCCATTTTTTTTATTTTTTTTTCTATTTCACTTACATTTTCCCTTAGTCTTTCTATTCCAGTCTCT
>JAIXXU010000036.1 GCA_027490595.1 Pseudomonadota bacterium | reverse complement strand
TCTTAGGTACGATGATAATCAACCATCTGATACCTACCAAATTCTTATTCAAGAAGTTCCCTCCTCTAAAGGAAAAATCTACCGCAAAAAAATACTTCTTCTTGATATTCCTGAAAATGCAGGCTTATATGGCATCAGTAATTTTGAAGAAAATACTGCTTATTTTGGAGAAAAAATACCTGGTCTATGGATTGCATCGTCCTATAAAAATCTTTGCCAAGAATTCAATTTACCTTTTCTAACTCTAGAAGAATTTCTGGCACGACATATTTCTTTTGTGATTAAGCAAAATATTTCTGAATTCCTTGGAATGCAAGAAGTGAAAAACATGCTTGACCGTATGACGGAATTTCAAGATCTCATCAAAGAGCTTTTACGCATGCTTCCGTTAAATAAAATCACAGAAGTTCTGCAACGTTTAATTGCTGAAGATATTTCAGTTCGTAATTTTAAAGTTATTTTAGATGCCATACTGGAATGGGCTCAGCGTGAAAAAGATATCATTTTAATCACAGAGTATGTGCGAGGTGCCTTGGGGCGTTATATTGCATATAAGTTTTCCAACGGGAAAAATATTTTGCCTTGTATCCTTATTTCTAGTGATCTTGAAGACACGATTCGAGATGCCATAAGACATACTGCTACGGGAAGTTACTTAGCTATTGATCCCAACTTGTCTCGAAAAATTATAGACAATATGAAGGAAATAATAGAAAAGTATAAGACTATAAATATTAAACCTGTTGTTCTTGTTACCTTAGATGTGCGTCGGTATGTGCGAACTATCGTAGAAAAAGAAATGCCATTTTTGCATGTGCTTTCTTTTCAAGAACTAGAAGGTCATGCAGAGTTCGAAAATCTTGGAATTGTTGAAGTTTAAGTAACTAGTTAGGAACTAAATTGTGGATCACACCGCCATCCAACTTGTACACAAATTAATTAGTGATTACTTCGCATTTGTCGTTGTTTCCGCGCGTTTTTTTGGTGCGATGGCCATTTTTCCTGTTTTGAGTGCCAACTATTTTTCTAAAATGCTAAAAGTATTGCTAGCATTTAGTTTTGCCATGGTCATCTTTCCTTCCTTGGACACATCGGGCGTTACCAATGCGGCCACACTTGTGAAGTTTGGCTACGTAGCAAAAGAGTATTTTGTTGGCTTTATTCTTGGCTTTATCCTAGCAACACCAATTTGGGTCATTCAAGGTGCTGGGAGCATTATTGATAATCAGCGCGGTGAGCAAATGGGTGCTGTAATTTCAAACCTTACCCAAGCGCCAAGTTCGTCCTTAGGTGCGTTGCTTTTGCAATCTTTTGTTGTTTATTTTCTTAGTATGAATGGTCTTGTTTTTTTTGCAGGCGTCATCTACAAAAGCTTTACAGTGATTCCTTTCAATGATTTTTTTCCTGCGTTAAATCCTCATCTCGTTGAAAATTATATCGACATTTTTAAAAGTTACATTACATGGACTGTTTTGCTTTCTATGCCAGTTGTTTTGATCATGTTTTTAATTGAGATCATATTAGGCTTGCTTAGCACTTTTCTTCCTCAATTAAACGTAACAGTTCTTTCATTGCCAATTAAAAGCTGTGTAGGTATTTTAATTCTTATTATGTATGTTAACCATTTTTATCAATTTACTCTTCTCCATTTTTTAGATAAAATTAAGGGTGTTTATGTTTAAATTTCAATTGAAGGCTCTGCCTATTTTGTTATTATTGGCTGTCGGCTGTACGAAGCAAAAAGCTCAAATTCTTATTCAAAATGTTTCTCAGGAAAATGCAAACTCTATTATTTTGTTATTGGCAAATAATAAGATTGACGGCGAAAAACAAGTTGAAAAAGATGGAAGTTTTTCTATTTTGGTTGATTCCAAAGATCAAATCAAAGGCTTGCAAATTCTAGCCAACTCTGGAGAGCCGCAAAGTAAGCATACAAGTATGGGTGAGGTTTTCAAAAAAGAAGGATTAATTTCTTCGCCTGTTGAAGAATTTGCACGTTATACCTATGCCTTAGACCAAGATCTTGAAGGCACTTTATCTCAAATTGATGGCATCCTTGTTGTGAAAGTTCATGTGAGTTTACCTATGCCAACAGACAACCTTTGGAGTACAGATGCACCAAAGCCAGGTGCTGCTGTATTTATCAAATACAGGGCTGGTTATCGCATAGATTTGCTTACAAATCGTATCAAATTGCTGGTGAGCAAAGCGGTTCCTGGATTATCTCCAGACATGGTTGAAGTATTCCCCTTGCAAAGGAAAGATAACTAAAAATGCGTGATCTTTTTGTTCATATTGAAAATCATTGCCAGACCTTCCGTAAAACAAAAGAAGAGTATGAAAAAGTTTTGCAAAAAATGGATGCTACTGTTCGTTACGGCAAAGTAACAAGTGCTGTTGGTACAACAATAAGGTCTACAGTTGAAAATGTGAATATTGGGGATTTATGCTTTGTCATGGATGATATGACAAACACACACATCAAAGCAGAGGTCATAGCCTTTCAAAAAAATGAAGCGCTGTTGTTACCTTTAGGAAGCATTCAAGGGCTTTCTCAGCGCGCTGTTGTCATGCGCAGCCAAGAGCGATTTCAAATTGAAGTGGGTGATTTCCTGCTTGGAAAAATTGTAGATGGCTTTTGCCAGATTATGTCTGATATAAGCGAACATGGGCCTGATACCACTAATAAAAAATTATATTCTGTCATGCGAGCAGCTCCAGAGCCTTTGTCTCGCCCACTCATTTCTGAGCCTTTTTCAACCGGGATTAAATCAATAGATATGTTTACGACCGCAGGAAAAGGTCAGCGACTAGCTGTTTTTGCAGGTCCAGGTGTTGGTAAAACAACTCTACTTGGCATGCTCTTACGTGGCTGCGAAGCTGACGTTATTGTTGTGGCACTTATTGGCGAGCGCGGTAGGGAAGTAAAAGAATTTATCGATATTGAATTGAACCAAAAAACAAAAGAAAAAACTGTCATGGTGGTATCTACATCTGACAAACCACCGGTAGAACATGTAAAATCAGCATATGTAGCGCAAACTGTTGCTGAATATTTTCGGGATCAAGGAAAAAAAGTTTTGTTGCTCGTGGACTCTATCACGCGTTTTGCCCGTGCTCAGCGGGAAGTTGGTTTGTCAGCAGGCGAGCCTGTTTCACGAGGTGGTTTTCCTCCTTCTGTATTTCTTTCTTTTCCTCGCCTTATGGAAAGAGCAGGGAACAGTGAGCGTGGGTCTATTACTGCATTTTATACGGTTTTATTAGAAGGTGAAGCTATTGAAAATGACCCCATAGCCGATGAAGTGAAGTCCATTATTGATGGCCATATTGTGTTGTCTAGAAAGCTTGCGGAACAAGGTCATTTTCCTGCTGTGAATATTTTAACGAGTCTTAGTCGGATTGCAGATCGCATTATTGCCGACAATCATAAAAATGCAGCACGAAAACTAAGGCTTTTGCTTTCTAAATACGATGAAGTTGAGCTTTTATTGAGGGTAGGGGAATATCAAAAAGGAAACGATGCCTTGACTGATGAGGCTGTTCGCAAGAACGCTGAAATTTTAAAGTATTTGCAGCAACCTCAAAATGATTCTGTGAGTTTTCAAACGGCTCTATCTCAGTTATTACGAATCGCAGGTTAGAAGGAAAAAGACAATGGCTAATTGGGATAGACGAGGGTTTAACCTCAACAACCTCATTAAGGAAAAATTCAATGTTTCTTTAAGCAAAGAAGAGTTGAATTATATTTATAATATGGGTGCCAAAAAATGTGAAATAGGTGATTTTGAAAATGCCTTGCCTATTTTTCAGTTTTTGTCGCTCTATAGTGTTGGCAATCCTTTGTACTTAAAAGCTATTGCTGGTTGTCTTCAAAACTTATCTCAATTTAAAGATGCGTACATGTACTACCAGTCAGCGTATATGTGCGATATGAAAAATTCTCAGGATTGTCTTTTTTATATGGGTTTTTGTGCCATTAAATTACAAGAACCTGACATGGCTAAGGATCTTCTTTCTAAGTTTATTGAAAAAAATCCTGAACATGAGTTTGAAAAAAAAGCGAGACTGTTGCTGCAAGGTTTATCGAAGGCTAAGCCTCAGTAGTATTTTATGGCATCGCCTTTATTTCTATGTTTCTTTTTTTCTACCTTGTTTTTTCAAATGTTAGCATCACCCAGAGAAAATAGTATTCCTCTCCCGGTGATTGGAAAAATTATTGAACATTTTGAAGAAAAAAATGGACAAAAATATCTTTTAAAAAGTGATAGTGAAGGTGTTTCTGCGCCCATTGATGGACAAATATATTTTGTGGGCCAAATCAAAGATTTAGGTCTGACTATTATTATAAAAAATGCTCACACCATGGTCACAATAGCTCATCTTGATAAGGTCCGAGTTGTAAAAAATCAGTATGTATTTCAGGGCAATAATGTCGGTGGGGTCAAACAGAATCAACTAGTTGAATTCAATATTCATCCCGTACGCTCTATTTTTAGCAGATATGTTCATAATTTTCAAAATCATCTTTATAAAATATCTTCTGATTCTTTATCTTACATTCATTTTAAAAATTTATTAGAAAATCTTCATTTCCCTAAAAATACTATTCCAACGATGTATTGTATTGCAAAATGGGAGTCAAACCTAAATCCAAAAGCTTTGAATTTTAATTCAAATAACACTGTTGATGTTGGTCTTTTTCAAATTAATTCGTCTTGGTTTAATAAGTGTCAAGTAAGTTTTTCTGATCTTTACGATGAAAAAAATAATGCAAAATGTGCTTTGCTGGTATATAAAAAACAGGGATTTAATGGATGGACAAGTTTTTTAAAACACCAGCAGCTGTGTGGTTTATAAAAATTTTCCTATCCAAGAATATATTTTTGTTTGGTATTTAATATAAAAAATAAACGAAGCGAATGTGACAAGCCATGCTATCGAACCACAAATCACAAAATAAAGACTAAATTTTGCACTTAAAAAAGGCAAGAATCCTAGAGGAATATTAGCCGTAAATAAAGCTAATACTACTAAAAGCAGAGTTGATAGTATTATTTTTCCTTTGTGAAAATTTAAAATAGTTTTAAATTTTTTCCAGCGGTAATGGAGGTAAATTCTTTTTAAATTAACATGTGTTTCGCTTTTTGGGTCAGCCTCACAAATTGTTGTTTTCTCGCCATCTTTGGTAAAAACAGACTCCAGAGGTCCTTGAGGAGTAACATTTTTTGAACATTTCAATAAAAATTCGTCTTCTGGACTTGTGTCGATGATTTCATTTTCTCTTTCATGAATTCTTTCATAACTTTTTGGAATTGCTTTTATGCGTTGTGAATGAGGCGTAGTTGGTAATACACCGAGGCTGCCAGGGGAGTACTTAGTGGAAGTTTGAGAGTTGCCGCTTGGCGGACTCGACTGTAAATTATTTTTTTGGGAAAAATTCCCTAATAATTCTTTTTGCACTGGGTATGTAGGAGAAAGGTCTTCGTTGTTACTTTCTTGTTCAGAGTGATCTGAGTGGGGTTCTTTTGGTGTGGCAGAATTAGGTTGAGAATTAAAGGGAATAGGCGAAGGCGTGTTTGTGGGGATAAAGAGGCCATTTGTATTCAATAAGTTATTGTGCACCTGAAGATTGGTGGTGTTTTTGGGGTCGAAGGCAGAGATTACTTGCGTTTGAATATATAAATTATTGAACTTTGATTTATTTGCATGACCTGGGTGTAGTGGGGGTCGTGCTAGTGATTTGTTAACCTTATTTGTGGTTTTTGGTACCATAGTTTCGTTATTTATCTGGAATACATACCTGTTGTTTGAAAAAGATACGCCAGGTATTGATCCTGTAGGGCTAGACATGGTTGTCCTCCAAGAGTTCTAATGAATCACCATATGGGCGTAACAAGAAACAAGAATACATACAGGGAAGATTTTGCTGAACTAAACAGATTATTGACTCTAATGGATGGAGTTACAAGTGGAATAAATAGAAGCTTTAAGCGAGTAAACAACTTGTTGTTATTGTCAGCCTTCTTCAAATAGTGGCTGGGGTACTAGGATTCGAACCTAGGAATGACGGAATCAAAATCCGTTGACTTACCACTTGTCGATACCCCAACTGGAGGAACTGTATTACTGGGAAAACTTATGCCAATTACCTCAACGTCTGTCAAGTACTAGCCAAAAAAAAAAAATAAGCTTATGTATGATAAAGCTAAAAGTGCGGAACAAAAATAAGAAAAATCAGTTTGTTTTATGGAGATCTTTCAAGATGTTTTCGGAAAAAAAATCAAATTTTAATATTGAGTACAATCTGGTGCCAGAATGCCAACGGCAAACCCCACCAAACATTGATGATGACATTGTTTTTGGAAAAACGCCTACCCCTCACATGCTTGTTTGCGATTATATTGGCAGTGCAGGAGGCTGGCAAACACCAGTCATTCAGCCTTTTGCCCCTTTTTCTTTCCGGCCTGACGCCATGGTTTTGCACTATGGCCAAACAATTTTTGAAGGTTTAAAAGCGTTTCGTGATCAAACAGGACAACGTGTTTTATTGTTTCGCCCTGACCGAAACGCAGCTCGAATGGCAAGCTCAGCTCAAAGAATGAGCATGCCGCCCCTACCCAAAGATCTTTTTGTTCACTGTGTAAAAGAACTTGTAGCTGTGGATAAAAATTGGGTTTTGCCTTCTCCTGGCTCACTCTATGTGCGTCCTTCTATGGTGGCACTTGAAGATGGGATTTCATATAGAGCTGCCGAAAACTACCGTTTTTTTATCATTATGAGCCCCGCAAAAGCGTACTTTAAAAATCCTGTTGCAATTTCCGTTTACATTGAACGAGAACTTTCTCGGGCGGCACCGGGTGGCTGTGGAACTGCAAAATGTGGTGGAAATTATGCCGGCGCACTTGTTCCCATGTTTCAGGCTAAACAGATGGGTGCTGAGCAGGTTCTATGGCTTGATGCTGCGAAAAAATTATACGTTGAAGAAGCCGGGGCTATGAATATTATGTTTGCTTATGGAGATAAAATCATTACCCCTGAACTAAATGGTTCTATTTTACCTGGAATTACAAGGGAAACGCTTATTCAAATTGCAAGGGAAACGGGCTACCAGGTAGATGAATGTTCGGTTCCAATCAATCAAATTTTGCATGACATTGAAAAAGGTGATGTTACTGAAGTTTTTTCCAGCGGCACAGCAGCTGTTGTTTCTTCTATTGGAACTCTCATCGATGGCAATAAAAAATATACGATTTCAGATGGAAAGCCAGGCAAGGTTGCTTTGACACTGAAGCAAAAATTACTTGATATTCAAACTTGTAAAATTGCCGATACCCACAATTGGTTGGTTCAC
>JAIXXU010000005.1 GCA_027490595.1 Pseudomonadota bacterium | reverse complement strand
TAGGTTATCTTTCCAAGGCTGTTGATAAAGTACGAAAACAAGAAAATCGAGAGCTTTTAAAACAAAATACCAATATACTGAAAGGGACAAAATATCTGTGGTTAAAAGGAAAAAATAATCACAGTTACAATGATAAAAAATTATTTAATAACTTAATAAAGATGAATTTAGAAGTTGGGAAAGCTTGTTCAATAAAAGAATCATTTCGTCATTTTTGGAATTATGGTTCAGAGACTTGGGCAAATAAATTTTTTAAGGAATGGTTCTACTGGGCCACACATTCAAGACTGAAGCCAATAATTGGCGCTGCATATACCCTAAAAAGGCATTTTACAGGCATTAAAAATTTCATAAAATATAGAATAACAAATGCAAAAGCTGAAGGTCTAAACTCAAAAATTCAAGTTATAAAAAGTGCAGCGAGGGGCTTTAGAAATTTTGAAAATTATAGAACTGCAATTTTATTTCATTGCGGTAGCCTTGACCTTTACCCTTAGACCGTTCATTGAGGACCCACACAAAAGCCGGAAGAAGCAGCGAAATAAATTATGGTTACGATCTAACAACTCAACAAGTTTGACTCGACTCATCAAAATTCATCCATGCCCGATTGCGTCTAAGTGACCCACCCCAATTGCGCAATAAGGGTACCACCAATTTGCGTGTTAACGGGACCACCCAATTGCGCGCAGTGGGACCATATCAATTGCATTGAAGTGACCCACCCGATTGCTGTCAACGGGACCGGTAAATGGTTAGCAACGATTCGTCTTTTTTGTAACTGTGTAGAGCAGGAGGTGTGCTCTATGAGACGAAAAGGAAAAGTCAGCATGGAAAAAATTGAGCATATAAACATAATGTTTAAGCAAGGTCGCTCAATACGAACTATTTCGAGATGCTTAAAAATGTCCCGAAAGACAGTGAGGAAATATCTAGAAAAATCAGTCGAAAATTCTGCTGATATAGAGAATGTGCTTCCAGTGCCTTCAGAGCAGAAGGAAGCATCTATTACAAAACTAAATGTTGATGAGCTTCCGTTTTGGGTTCAGGGCATTGATATTAACTATGTTATTGACGAGCTACGTAAGGGGATATCGTTTAAGATATTGCATCAGGAATTGAACCCAGAAATTGGCTATTATGGTTTCTGGAGATTTTTTAGAACTATATTGGCAAGCAAAAAGCCTAATATATGTTTGCGTTTAGTGCACAAACCAGGAGAAAAATCGTTCGTAGATTTTTGTGATGGGATTGACATAATCAATGACATAACAGGAGACACAATTAAGACTCATTTATTTGTTGCCACACTTCCATTTAGTCAATATTCATTTGCAGAATTTACGTTTGACCAGAGGCTCGAAACATTTATAGAAATGCATGAAAAGACATGGAGATTTTTTGGAGGAGTTACTGAATACACCGTTCCTGATAATTTAAAAAGTGCTGTGACTAAGGCTCATCGCTACGACCCTGACTGCAACAAAGCTTTTTGTGATTATGCAAACCACGCGGGATTCGCTGTATTGCCAGCAAGGCCATATTCTCCACGAGATAAGTCTTCCGTGGAGGGTTCAATTCTTCATATACAAAAATCATTTTTTCAAAAAGTTAGAAATAAAAAATATTTTTCACTACAAGAATTAAACCGTGATTTAAAATTATTTCTTATCGAGTTTAATAACAGTGTTATGAAAGACTACGGGGTTTCAAGAAATGAAAGATTTAGCGCTGAAGCCCATTTGCTTAAACCTTTACCAGCAGAAGAGTTTCAGCTCTTTCAATGGAAAAGAGCAAAAGTACATCCAGATTGCCATATTCAAGTTGAGAAGAATTTTTATTCAGTTCCCTACATGTATGTAGGGAAAGAAGTGAGAGTTCGTTTTTCAAAACGTTTTCTTGAAGTATTTAATGAAGCAGGTGAGCTAATTTCAAACCATAAAATTATAAATGGTCTTGGCAAGACATCTACAAATTTAGAACATTGGCCAAAAGGAAAGCAAGAATATTTAAGCTTTGACATGAATAAAGCAAAATTTGAAGCAAAAAAAATTGGAGAAAATACGTATACACTTTTTGATTTTTTATTTTCACAGCAGCATCCTCTGCGTTATTTAAGACCAGCCCAAGGCATACTAAGACTCATATATTCAAATAAATTTAAAAAAGAAGATATGGAATATGCAACAAAAATGGCAATGGCGCATCGAATATACAGGTTATCATACATAACTGACTGTTGTTTTTTTCATGCCCAAGGGGGTGCAAAACCAAGAACCCCTTCAGCTCCCATCAGGGATCCACAAACAATGCATTTACATAACGAATCAACTAGCTCACAAAACATATAAAAAGAGGTTAACCATGCTACAACAAACAAAAATTTTAGCTCAAAAGCTAAAACTTAATGGCTTGCTTGAGAATATAGATAGACGATGCGCAGAATTTGAATCGGGAAATTTAACCGCACATGAATTGATATCTTTACTTCTTTCAGACGAAGAACTATCAAGAAATAACAAACGTTGCCATCGTTTAGAAAGTAGAGCTCAATTTCGTCGCAAGGCCGATCTGGAAGACTGGGATTTTTCTTATGATAGAGGAATATCCAAAGGGAAAATGAAAGAATTAATGCATCTTTCCTTTCTTCACAATCGAGAAAATTTAATTTTCCTCGGAAAAACAGGGGAAGGTAAAACACATTTAGCTATTGGTGTTGGTCGTAGAGCTTGTCAAAATGGTTCAAAAACCACCTTCACTTCTGTCAATTTTTTACTTGAAGAAGCAATAGCAACAAAGGCTACTGGTAAATATTTAACTTGGGTAAAAACTATAGCAAAACAAGAAATTATTATTTTTGATGACTTTGCCGTAAGACAATATAATCATGAAGAAGCAAATATTTTTCTTGACTTACTTGAAGAAAGACAAAGAAAAAGTGCTAATATTATTACTTCTCAAGTCCATCCTGACGGCTGGTACAAGCTGTTTGAGGACCCGGTAATAGGTGAGGCAATCGTTGATCGACTCAAAAATCCATCACAAATCATTACGCTAAAGGGTGGCTCTTACAGAGGTATGATCGTTGTCAAAAAATAAATTTGTCTTTTTTCTTAATATCGTGGATTCTATGACCCTAGTTCTTACAGACGAACACCTTCGTCGCTGACGCTCCGTACTGGTCCCGTTAACACGCAAACGGGTGGGTCACTTTTCAGCAATCGAGCAAGGCTATCAAGCATCCTATAAATGGCAGATAAAGATACTTTTTTATTCCATTTCTCTTCTAGAAATTTATGTGTTT
>JAIXXU010000080.1 GCA_027490595.1 Pseudomonadota bacterium | reverse complement strand
TAGGTCAAGGAATTTAGGAACTGATCAAAAAAAAATTATGAAGATAGCACAAGATTTAAGGCGCACTCTTTGGGCGAAGAAATAGAAATATTGGTGCCAAAGCCAAATGGTGCAATAGCATCTGGTCCATCAATGCAGGCAATTCCTTGTCGCATTCTGGAATGAACGATGACCGATTCTGAGTCTCCGTCCCACACAAAATGACCCATTTTCATTTTGTCTTTTTTAGGAAGATAAGGTTCTCTGCAGGCAACATAGACTTTGCTATCATGAATAGGCAAGGGTGGAAAACCATAAGCTGAAATTGCTGCCGTGCTACCTGCAGCATTGGATATCCAAATACCGCTAGAAATATGTATTTCATGATCGCTGCCATTGATCTCAAGATTTTGCACACTAATTTCATATCGGCTGGACGCTGCAGGGTGCTTATTACAAACCAAAACATCATTCAAAGCTAAAGGTAGATTTTGATCGGAGGAATCAACACATACTTTTAAGCGTCTTACAGGAATTATTTTTTCTGATACCTCATTAAGGATTTGTGAAATAATTCCTTCCATATTGGATGGATTGGCAGCGCACAGGTATCCAACAGAATACGTTGGACAAGAATTAATGCCGAGTAATTTGGTTTTTCCTCCCACAAAATGGCTTGCGTTCAGTAGTGTCCCGTCTCCGCCAAGAGAAATAATCAATTGTTTTTTGGAAGTAAGACCTTTGTGAGTGTTCGTAACTTGGAAAAATGGGATGTTTTTTTGCTTTAATTCATCAAGATTCATTAGGTTATAACTTAGTTTTTTTTGTTCAAGTATTTGCAGTAATTTTGTTCTGGTTTGAGTATGGGTTTCATGGGATAAGTGCACACCTTTGATTCCATCTTTTTTAGGTGTGGACAGATCATCAAAATTAACGTTAAAATTAGAATATCTCTCGAGAACCGTTTGTTTTTGAACAATAATAACGTCGGTTTCAGGCATTTCAATCATTTTGCGACAGCCGGATTAATTTTAATTTTATTCTCTTTTTCGTAAATCTTCTCGTAATTAGTTAATGTTTTTTCTGCAAATTGTTGGGTGTACTGGTCACTCATTTGTTTTTGAAGGCTAGCAAGTTTTTCTTCTTCAGGCTTATCGGGCGCTATAACATTTTTTGCCCTAAAAACAATGTATTTATTTTCTACTTTTACTATTTTAGGGATGAAGTCTCCTGGTTGTTTTATATACAGAACATTTTCAGTCAAATCAGTGGAATTAGCGAGATGGCCTACAGTTTTATCTTTGATTGAGTATGTCTTTTCAATAGTTTGCCAGGGTATCTGATAGTTTGTAAGAATTTTGTTCAATTCAGCAGTATTATTCTTGAGCAATTGTTGGGAAATTTGATTTCTAAGCTCAAGCTCAGCAGATATTTTTGTTTTAGATTCTAAAATTTCTTTGGCTATGTCTTCTTTTACGTCTTCAATTTTTTTGTTTATAGATGGTTTCATTTCCACGAATTTAAAAAGTCTAAATCCAAAAGGTGTGTCGATCACACCAGAAAATGTCTTGTTAGATGATAGCTCAGAAATAGCCTTCAAAGAATCAGGATCAAGATTTGTTTCATCTACAAAGCCTATGTCTCCTTTTGCTTTTAATGCATTTAAATCGTCATTAGTTTTTGTCGCTAAACTAGAAAATGAATTTCCATTTTTAAGAATTTGTTTTTCTAAAGATTCAATCATTGCTTTTGCTTGTTCTTTTGTACGTGATAAACCTTCTCCTATGGGCCTTTGTGCATCTTTATATGAAATTAATATCGTGCTTACTCTTGTTTTGGCCTTTTGGTGATATTTTCCAAAGTTCGAATTGTAAGCGTTTTTAATGGATGTTTCGTTGGATTTATCGGCTAAAAATGCTTTTAATTTTTCTTGTACCATATTACTGATAATATTTTCCGGTACCTCAACGACAGCATAATCAAACTGAAAAGTAGTATTTTCAGTAATGTAGTTTTGTACAGCGATTTCTGAGGAAACGCTCAAAGGCATGAGTAAAAATTTCTCCATTTTTTGCACACGCATTTGGTTTCGGATAAATTTATAAAAATCAACTTCGGATGTTTGTTGGTTATTTACAAATTCCTTGAACCTACCAATGGAAAATTCATGGGTAGAAGGGTCAAGAAAAGCGGGTATAGAACGAATCAGATCAGCAATTTCTTGGTCGCTGACTTCCCATCCAATATTCAATGCTTCCTGTGACAGTATTTTTTGAGAAATCAATTGCTTGATGGCTTGCATGGCGAGTATTTTTTTGGTGGATTCTGGGAGCTGTCCCAATCCTTTTTGGTCAAGGTAATTCGCAAGTTCCCTCATAGAAATTTGTTGGTTGTCAACCGTAGCAGCTGTTCCTGCATCTAGAGAATCTGGGCTAGAAAACTTTAAGCTGCCAAAGCCAGTGACGATAAATGCAGCACAAGCGATTAGAATAATTGAACCAAATATTAAAGATTTGGTGTTGATAGATGTAAAAGTACGGCTTCCTATTCTCATGAAAATTTTAACCCTTTCAAACGATCAAACAAAAATGAATTTTGACAATGATACTAACCTTTCTTCTTCCATCTGGCGAGAAATTTGCCCCCTTGCTATGGAAAAAAGTCGAAGGCATCTTTTTTTTCAGCGCTAGACAAGATAATCTTTCTTAGGTTTTTTCATATTCAATATTTGCGACGTTGGTTTTCCACGCAAAAGGGCTTGAGATGTTTTTCTTAAAAAAGCATGTACTGATTTTTCTGCTATTGATTACCTCAGTTTTTGGAGTACTTTTTTTCTCTTGGCATCATGATGCTCAAAGAAATCCATCTTTTGTGGAAAAGTTGTTTTCCTACACTGTAGAGCCCCTGGAGTTTGTTTTGTATACGGCAAAAGAAGGTATTGTTGGTTCTTATGAGAGCTATATTGGCTTAAAAAATGCAAGGGAACAGGCTATAGCTTTGCGTAAGGAAAACGATCAATTAAAAGGCAAGCTCAACATTCTTGATAGCATTCTTCAAGATAACGACCGTTTACGCAAACTGCTTGAGTTTAAAGACAAGTCACCTTTTAAACTTCTGGCGTGCGAGATTATTGATGCGGATCCTACGTTTGTATACAAAAATATTCGCATCAATAAAGGAAAGAAAGATGGTGTTCAGTATGGCATGGGAGTGATGACTACAATTGGAGTTGTTGGCATTGTTATTCGTGTTTATGAAGGTTCCTC
>JAIXXU010000096.1 GCA_027490595.1 Pseudomonadota bacterium | reverse complement strand
TTCTTACAATGAATGCAGAAAAAATAAATCTGAAAACTCAAAAAGTAAGAGTGGAACAGTACAAACTTACTGACGATGATCCGTTGTTGAATTGGATTGGCAGTGAATTCTTTCACACAACCGAAAAAGTGCACAAACATGTTTCTAAGTATGAATTTGCACAATATACCAGCTCACTCTATGAATTTTCATGGATGGTATTCTGCGATTGGTTCGTCGAACTTATCAAACCAAGATTATCTTCAGACGAAAATAATTTGGTAAGAGAGAAAACATTAGTTGTTGGACTTCAAATATTTGATGGAATATTACGACTACTCCATCCCGTCATGCCTTTTGTCACAGAAGAACTATGGCAAACCTGTTTTGCAGACACTCCGAATATCACACTAGGCCATGCACCATTGCCACAAATACAACAAAATCTTGTGAATAGCGCAAGCTTAAAGGGCATGCGCGACGTGCAAAATGTTGTAGGTCAAATTCGAACAATTCGAGGGCAGTTTAACATTCATCCGAGCACAGAACTCCAAGTTTTTATGCCCACTTCCTGCCAACAACAATTTTCTTCACTAATTCCCCAAATGTGTTTTTTGGCTAAAGCTCAGTTTCATTTTGAAAAAGAAAAATCTGGATTTTGCGCTGCTGTTTCCTCAGATGGACTTGAATATTTCGTTAGCTTAGAGGGTTTAGTAGATAGAAATGCAGAAAAAGAAAGACTTCAAAAAAAGCGAAAAAAAACAGAAGAAGTTATCGCTGGATTAGAAAAAAAACTTGGTAATTCTAGTTTTGTAGAAGGTGCTCCAGAACATATTTTGGAAGGAGCTAAGAAACAGCTAGCAGAAAATCTTGTGGAACAGAAACTTCTTCTTCATGCATTGCAATCACTCGAGAATTAAAACCGAGCATTTCAGAACGTGGTTTCTTCTCCTATTCCCAAAAATGCCGTATCCATTTGTTGACTGTTTTATTTAGAGTTGCTGTCAACATCCGAAACAAAGATTCAGCGCTACCTCTGAAGGTGTTAAGAAAAGAATTAACATAGGCAAGGTATATAGTATTCATCTAGTTTAAAAAGTCTTTAAAAATATGAGCGTATCAGCACTTGCACAACAAATTCAAAGCATATCCGAGACAAAAAACAGTGTTCTTGTGGGCATTACTGGCCCCATTGCAAGTGGAAAAACGACGCTCGCTGAAAAAATAACGACGCACCTGTCTTTGAAATTTATCGATTTAAATATCATCAATGTTTGTACCGATTCTTTTTTATACACCAATGAACAACTCAAATATTTAAATATCTTTCATGAAAAAGGATATCCATGGAGCTTTGATTTAAAAAAATTTCAAAGATTTCTTCTTGCAATTAAATCTGGACATGGATTTCATGAAGAACTTTACCAATACTCCCAAGATTTAAAAGATCTTAATTTAAAAAATAAAATTTCAATAAACCCAGATTCCCAGAAAAAAAATATCTATCTTATCGAGGGTATTGCCCTTCTTTTTAAAGAACAACAACATCTTGAATGCTATGCTCATATGTGCGACTTTTCAGTTTATATCGATGTTGCTGAAGAAGAACTAAAATATCGCTCCATAAATCGATTTTTAAATTCATGGAGACAAGCTCAACTCAAACCTAATGACTACTTTAAAGATATTATCAACTGGCCCAAGGAAAAAGTAGAATCAAAAGCACTTACTATTTGGGAACAAGTAAACTCAAAATTAAACAAAAATTATCTTGTATCTCAAAAACCATATATGGATGAAATTGTAAATAACATTGAATGTTCAGATGATTGAAAACAGAATTCCATACTAAATCAAAAGGAAATTTTTATGCCAATATCTAAATCAGCATTTTGGTGCACTCTAACAGCAATAGTAACAGTACTGTATGGTTGCAACATAAATAAATTATCCGACCACAGGAATAATGGCAATAACCAACAACCTTCAGGAGGCCAAGATAATCCCTCAAAGCCTATTGATCCATTACCTGCTGAGAGTTTAACCATAACAAGCAGTACCCAAGGAAATACCTTGCCTCCCAATACAAAGTACTTTTACACGGTCACAAACAACAGCCAAGACACTCTAACAATCAATTCAATAAATTTATCTTCTTCCGCAGGCGATAACTCGTTTCAGCTTTTACCAGAAAATAAAACAGACGACTCACAAGACTGCGTGCAGCAAAACACTGTCTTACAACCTGGGCAATCTTGCGAAGCAAAGGCTCAATATACCTCTACCAGTAAAAATCAAAACGAACGCACAATAGCAAATCTTACACTCACTGCCATTGATAATCTAAGTAGCCAGACTGTAACCTTGCAAGACAACACCGTTACTGGAATAACGCCAGCTAATTACTTTGTAACAGCGACCCCTAAAAATAATTTAAAAAAGCATAATGACTCTAACAAAGACAACGGCGTAATTTATAAGGAAGAAGTAGTTACAATCACCGTAAAAAACACCAACCCGCAAGAGCCCGTTCGCATTGATTCCATAAGTCTAAGCGACACTTCAAATTATATGATTCAAGCAGAGAGCACTTGCTCAATAGGAGTCACAGTTCTTGTGGATGGAGATCAATGCCAATATTTAATTCAGTTTTTACCAACGCAACCATCAAGAAATGCTAAACCTTTTCCATTAAATATCGTAGTTGATACCAGTTTTACAAACACAGATAAACTGAAGTCTAATTTAAAATTAATGTCTACCACAAAAATATCTACTGAAGTAAAGTTGGTGGGTGATTTCACCTTAAACACTTGTCCCGACCCCTCTTCCGCAGACTCCAATGTGACGCAACTACCCGATCCTTCTTCCACTGATTATAAGAACAGGGCTCAAAATTCCGCCAACGATCCAAGCTTAGGATGGTATCCTTTTTTCGACTATGATCCGACGACTCCAAAGCTGTTGGACATTAGCAATTTAAAGTTCAGGAAAGCTTATGTTAACTCTACGGATACAAATCGAGTTGTGTGCGAATATTTTAATCCTATAATTAAAGACTATAATTCGATCTACCTGACAAATCAAAAATTAAACCAACTCCCCCTCGATCAATTGCCAGAAAATTGGATTAAATCACATAATAAAGAATCCACAATGGCGGAATGTGTCTCACAAAGAAATAGCGTTCGAGATTGCATGTTTCCAGGAATTCAAGATACGCGAAAAAATTCTAAACAATAAAGACTCTATAAACGACTTACCTAACACGGATTATCGCCAAGAAACTTCAAACTTTTTAAAGAAGAACTCCCCTGGGTTTGAACGACTATAGGACAACTCTGGACGCCACCATCAGTACAAAAAAGACCGATAATTTGAGAGGAGAAGCAAAGCGGTTTCCATGTTTGGCTCATGTTTTGTGGTTCGGCAATATTAAACGGCCCCTTGTCAAAATACGTGTTATAGACAACGGCCGAAGTGCTTCCATCATATGCGCTATAATTACAATTTATCATATGAGCATAGGTTAGATTAGTAACAGCAGCAAGATCTACTCTAGAAAAATATACATTTTTATTGGTTGGAAAACCTTGCCATCCATAAGCGGGCGTATAGGACGTCTGATTTGGATCTGGAGAGCTTAAATC
>JAIXXU010000201.1 GCA_027490595.1 Pseudomonadota bacterium | reverse complement strand
ATACAAATTAACAATATTCACAACATCCTGCACAGAAATGTTCTTTCCAGAAAGCTTGTTGAAAATGTCTGCTACAAATTCTTCAGGGCTTTCTTTCTTGAAATGGAGTTTGACAACTCCCTCCTTTTTCGTCTTAGGCTGCTTGAAATATTCTTCAGGTTTGTCTGCAAAATCTTTGTTCAGGCTGTCTTGCAATGCTTCTGTTAGGGATCTGTATGTTTTCCCCTTCACGGCTTTAGGAGGCACGTCATAAGCTGTCTCTAGGGATTGCTTTGCAAGCTCACGCCAGTGGGTGATGGAGTCTTCTCCAATGTCATCCCAACAGAACTCTGAAACATATCCTATGCACTTGCTTCCATTTTTACAAACAATTTCCACAACTCCGTGGACACTTGGTGCATATCCATTATTAGCAATCCAGCTATTTTCCGTTTTCATTGGAGCTTCCTCAGATTTTGGAATTGAATTTTCTAGGTTTTCGTGCAGACGCCAATGTGTGATGTCAAAAAATTTTTCAAGTTTCCAGTTCCAACGCTCAGTAGGAGTCCCGTCATTGTGCTCTTCATGCTTGTTGTCAATTATAACATCCACAAGCACATCATCAGCAACAGGCTGCTTCCCTGCAGTGTTCTCAATCCATTCGTTCATTGCTTTTCCTTCCATGCGTTGTACTCAATAAGATCATCAAAAGCTATAATTCCAGTTTTCGTAGGAATAATAATTGTAGCGTCTGGAGCAATTTGCTCCATAAGAGCTTTCCATTTGGTTGGGTCAGTTTCTGTGAATTCTTTCATGATTGTTTCCTTTTAAATTGAGCCTTACGGCTTGTTGTTAATTAATTCTTGAAAAATAGTGTTGCATAAATCTTCACAAAATGCTTGTGTTTCGTATTCATCAACGTAATCTAACAATCCATGTTCGCTCATAACACCTGCTACCACATCTACTAGGTATTTTGAAAATTCTTTCGTGTTCATTTGTTTCCTTTTAAATGTTATAGAGAAATGCTGCTAACAACTTCGCCATCTAGGATTAGCTCAATTGTGTGGCAGTCTTTGTACATACCGTGTGAGCCTTCTCCAATATACTCTGAGGTGGTTGTGTAGTCAAGGCTTAAATTGTCTTTTAGGTATTGTATGAGTTCTTCGTGTGTCATTTGTTCATTCCATTCTCAAATATGTCATTTTGGCTCCTTTGCAGTGATTGTGTCAATCATCTGGTCAAGGTCAAACCCAACACCATTACCTAGTTTAGCCCCATACCAGTGACCTTGAATCATTACAGCCGGTTTACCCTCATCGCCAAAATCACGCAACCACCGATACCGAATAGCATCTTTACGCAGCCTATCATTCTCTCGCAGCAATTCATCAATCTTATTCGTAAAGCGCCATTCGTCTAGCTCTTCTTGGCATTATACAAGGGCTGCTCGTTCAGCTTCAACAGCTTTCTTTACATACCTTTCAATATACTTTATAAGATTGGAACGTGCCTTTGCAAATTGTATATCGCTATCCTCATCTTCATCTGTGTACGCCCACAAGACACTGCTGAGTCGCATATTAAAATCTTCATTGTCAATTGTCATTTCAAATTCTCCTTTGTGTGTAAGAAAGCTCATTGTGAAGGAAATTGGGAGGGATGTCAAGCACAAAATGAAAAAGCCCCGAAGATTTCTCTAAGGGGCTTTGTGTTACAACATCGCCACTCAAAAGTCAATAGGAAGTGCTTGACAAATAACAAATCTATGATATAATTAGCATTAGCTTACATTTTGTAAGCTCCTTTGCGCAAAGGCAACGCTCATTACGAGCAATAACATAGAAAGAATATAATGGTAGATACTGTTTTAGAGGCTCAATCGTGGCCTGTTAATGAGCTTGGTGAGATTTTGTTACAATCTGGCGTAGGGATCAATGTAAAGGCTGGGAATTTGTCTAGCAATTTTGTGCCTACGGATGTGGTAACGGGGAATGTTCTTGTTGTGGGATTAATGCTCTCACAAGATACTAAATTATTTGGTTATTCTGCTAATCCAAGTTCTGACGACACATTGGCTATTCAAAGCTTTATTGATAAATGTGGTGTGAATGCCACAATAAGCTTTGATCCTGCAAAGCAATATACCATACGTGGCACTTTAGTCCCTCTTGATGGTCAAGAATGGGTTGGACTGAATATCAAGCGTTGCAATCAAGTTATTTCTACAACTACATCCACAACATCATTGGCTGCAAATAGTATCGCTGTGGACGATGTTACAGGATATAGTGTAGGTGATACTGTCAATATTGGTAATAACATTGTAAGTTCGACAGTGACATTTGATGCAACAAATGATCTTGTTCTGTGGCCTGCTCACAACCAACAAAATGGCGATCCTGTAGGCTTTACTTTCCCTTCTTCTGTTACAATGGCTGGTGGCCTATCATACGGTACGCAATATTATATTGTCAATGCAACTGCTGATAATTTTAAAGTTTCCTTGACAGTTGGTGGCGCAGCGATTGACATCACAACCACTAGCTCTGGTGGAAATGTAACAGCTTGGATTGGTAGCTGGCCTGAATCGTTCGGTTGCCGTCCTTACATGTATTCTAGTTATGCTTGTGTGATTTCTTCAATTACTCAAGGAGCGGGTAATGCAGGGACACTGAACTTAGCACTTCCCCTAACCTCAATTCGTGCAGATAGTGGCTCCACTTCAGGGTTAACATATCGTACAGGAAGTAAAGTTTATACAAGCGGTGCTTTAATTGGCAATCGTAGAGGCGGTGTTGTCATGTCGTCATTCCGATTAACAAGACCTGTTATTGATGGGAATAGCTCAAATCAGACATTTGCAAGCTGGGAATTCACGGCAGAAGTAGACCTTATTAGTGATAATGCCAAAATTCAATACCCTAATATTTCAAATTTTGCTGGTGAAGGTATTGTTCTATCAGGTGAAAACGCCCACATTTTCAATCCAAATATTCGTGATGGTTGGGGAAATGGTGTCCACTTCTCAGCACGAACAGCTTCAACAGGTGTTGTGGGAGCTCTGCTAGAAGGAGGTGAGATTTACAATTGTAATGCCGCACCTGCTGCGTGGTACATTCCAGATACACGTACATTAAATGTGAATTCTGTGAATACTTCTACAGATGTGCTGAATATTCCTTCACATGGTCTGCAAGCAAATGTTGCATGCACAGTAAATTCCACAGGTACTGTTCCAACCGGTCTTACTGCTGCAACATCAACATCTGCATCTATTCCGATGGGGCCATACTACTACACAATCATTGTAGATGCAGACAATATTAAGTTGTCAACGACCTCTGGTGGTGCTGCAATTGATATCACTGGTGCTGGTTCTGGTGCAATTTCAATTACTCCTTGGTCGCTACCTACCGACAAGACTGCCAGCACAAGTCGATCTGGCCGATTCTTCGGGCAGCGAAACATCGGCCACAAAGCAGGTGCTATTTGCTTCTCCAACAATATTTGGGACACAATTATCCGTGGTGTTCGTATGGATAACTGCTGGACAGGTATTGGAACTATTGATACTGGAGATAACAGTAGAATCAGTGTAGATAGCTGCTTTGTTACACGTTGCGGAAGTTCCGACGACGGTTCAGGAACAACAACACAAATCGGAGCTTTCAATATTGGCGGCAAGGCATCCATTGGTTCTCCTTTGATGATTTCTTACACAAATAATCGTGTTCGTGACTGCTACACCACATTATTCGGTGGAACTGATAATACATATCGTCCTGTGGTGAAGCTAGATCAAAACTGGTTCTGGAACTCACCGGTGACATTTAAACATATTGATATTGAGCACCTTTCTGGTACTTACGATGAGCCGGGTGGTATTAGTGCTCTGACTGACATTCTTGTGTGGGTTCTTCAAAACGTTCGTGGCAGACTGCATGGTGTTACAGCAAGAGGCGGAAATTTTGGCCTAGTGTTGCAACCAACAGGAACAGATTCAGTGGAAGTTGACGTAGATGGATATTTATTGCTAAATCAGTACTCTGTTGGGATGCAATTTAAAGGTTCCAGTGCCATGCCAAAATCTATTATTCGTGGTGGTACTATTAAGCATGACAGTGTTACAAATAACATGGCGTCATCTTGGTCAGGTATTATTCTGGCAAACTCAGGAGGGTTTGCTATTGGTGCTAAGTTTGGTGGTGGGTTGAATATCGAATTTGCATATTCTTCTTATGCTGGTGTTTGTGGTATTCGTGCTGAGAAGTCAACTGCTAACGTGGCATCATACACTGAGATTTTCAATCCACGTATTCATATGGCATCGGCAAGTCAGTCGGCAATGAGTTTTGGCAATGCTAGTGGGTTCTTGTATCAGAACGTTCAGATTGATGGTGCAAAGGTTTATCCAGACTTAGTAACTGCTACATGGGACGCAAGTGTCGTAGTAACAAATAAACTTGTAATTGCCGCTTAATTAAAATGTAACAAACCAAGCCCTCTCCCTTAACCGGCAGAGGGCTTTTTCATTTTAGAATTTCAATCTCTGGCTCCAAGTTTGAAATAAAATTCCCTGCAAGTCTGGCAAAAATTTACCCTCCATAGGACATTTTTCTCCCACATACCCTCATTTCGTTACATAACAGCAATTGTTGTCAGAAAATCAATGGAAATGTTGGCAGATTGGCAATGCTTTTCTGGTAATGTTGGCAAAAGAGCATCGAAAAAGTGAACGTCCGCAGTTGGATTAACTTACCATCCCCGATGCAAGTGAGTCTATTATTGCATACCTTTT
>JAIXXU010000082.1 GCA_027490595.1 Pseudomonadota bacterium | reverse complement strand
CTCCTGCTAAAAAAGCACCAGCTAAGAAACACCACAAAAAACACAAGAAAGCTGCTAAAAAAGAAGCAGCTCCTGCAGCTGAAGCAGCAGCACCCGCTGCAGCACCAGCTCAATAATTCCTTATTGAGTTTTGGAAACGGAGCCCTAACGGGCTCCGTTTTTTTTTGTTTTTTTTACTTCAGAATTTTTGGGCTAAAAATAAAAATTGGATGATTTTTAATTGATTAACTTTGGCTTTTTGTATTTTGGCAATATGATGAAGTCACCTGCAAAATACCTTCTGCTTTTAATCTAGCCACAACCCGTTGATTAAGCTCGCTTTCAATTTTACTTTTAGAATCTACATTGGCGGTTTTTATAAAGGCTTTGTAGAGAACAGAGACGCTTTTATTTTCAAAATCCATCAACTTTTCCATGGGTTTAACTTCAGGGATAGCTATGACGTCATTGGGAAATTCTTTGTAAATATTGGTGATTTCTTCAAAAATAAAACTTCTTGTTTTTTCGATGTCAGTTCGAATATCCAAGAAAAATTTGAAATCAACCCTACACCAGTCTGTCGTATAATTTTTCACTCCTCGAATTTCGCCATTGGGAAGGGTGACAAGGCTGCCTTCATTGCTTCTGAGTTTGACCATCCGCAAAGTCATTCGCTCAACGATTCCTGAATAAACTCCCATAGTTGTAGAAAGATCGACGTTATCTCCTAGGGTGAACTGGTCTTCAAGTAGGATAAAAAAGCCTGCGATCATATCTTTAATCAAGCCTTGTGCACCAAAACCTAAAGCAACGGAGGCTAGTCCTGCTGTTGCTATCAAAGCTGCGACGTTTACCCCAAGTTCTTGGAGGATGGTGAGGCTTGCTATGGCGACTACAATTACTTTTATAATCTGGCTTGTGACGGAGCTTAGAGTTGTCCTCTTGCCTGTGGAACGAATTGTTCTATTTTTTTGGTCACTGTAATTGGAGGTGTGGAAAATAATGTCACATGTGTATTTTGCTATGCGTAATAACCAGGATGCAATAAAAAAAATAATGTAAACATGAAGTAATATATGTATAAATTTATCAAGATTTATTCCAATCGCAGATGTATAGGTTTTCAGAGTTTGGAGAATGTGTGTAGAAAATGCAAAGTGGAAATCAGAAATAGTTTGGGAAAAAGTAGTTGAAAATTGGACAAGAAGATTTAGTGTATTGTAAGCAAAAATAACCCATCGAATAGATGAAAAAGATTTCTGTAAAGGTTTGTGGTAGGTAAGTAAAAAGCGTTGAAAAGAACTTATTTTGTCTTGTTTTTTCTTCCATTGTTCTGTTTTTATATCAATAATTTTTGCTAAGAAAATTATTAATATCCATGAAATGACAACAAAACTAGCTGTTAAAATAGTTGGTATCAGATAGACGGCAATAAGGCTGTCGGAGTCTTGGGTTAGGGTTTCTATAAGTTTATTTAACATGATGAGGTGCTCCCTTTGTGTTTTATCCACTTATAAAATACAGGTAACAAAGAGGCAATAATAACACCTAGGATGATAAAATGAAGATAGTTTTGTAATTTGTAACCAAATAATTTTCCAAGATAATATCCTCCTAGAATCATTGTGATTACCCATAAAAATGCTCCTAAAATATCAAACATCATGAAGGTTGAAAATTTCATTTTTGCCGCGCCTGCAATACATGGGACGAAGGTTCGTATGATAGGAATAAATCGAGACATAGCGATTGTTTTTCCTCCATGTTCAAGAAAATAGGAATGAGCCAAGGTTAGATGTTTTTTTCGAAAAAAGAAGGAATCATTTTTTTCATACAGCTTTGAGCCAAGTGTTTTCCCAACTGCATAACCAACAAAATCACCTGCAATGGTAGAAATAATAGTGAAAATAACGAGGGGGACAATTGGAAGTTTTCCACCAGCGGCTAGTAGTCCTGCGCTAATTAATAAGGAATCACCAGGAAGAAAAAATCCTAAAAATAGGCCAGTTTCTGCAAAAACAATCATTAAAATGCCAATTAATCCAACTGTCTGAACAAGATCCGTGGGATTTTTTAGCATGTACAAAATAGAAGAAACAAAGTCAGATATCATAATAGGTAACCTTTTGAATGAAGAAAGAAAAACTATAAAATTGTTCTATGAATATTCAGTTTCACAAGAGTAAAGTCTTTTGTTCTGGCAAAAAACTCTCTCAAGTAATAATAAAATGGGTATTTTATTTGCCCGGCACTGACCCCCTGGGCATCAATGCCGCAGGAACGAGCAGCCCAAACAGCACGCACAAGATGAAATCTTTGTGAGATAATGTAAGCACTATTCGCATTGTAGATCTCGTGAGATCGTATGACAGAAAGAAGAGTGCTGTAGCCTTTGTCATCAATAACGAGGCTTTCTGGCGGGACGCTTTGTTCAAGGGCAAATAGCCGCATGGCTGCAGTCTCATCGTAGTGGTCGCCGGTTCCATCACCACTCAAAAGAATTTTTTTCACAACACCAGCTCTATAAAGACCAACGGCTACAAGCATCCTTGCCTTTAAGGCTTCGGACAGCTCTTTGCCTCTTACGCTCGCACCTAAAACGATTGCAAATTCTTTGGGGGGCAAATCACCAGGCAAGCTTGCTCCATGCTTTTCAATAAAATAATTTGCATACAAGCAAAAAAGTCCTGTTGATAAAAGAGCCAGCAAAAAAAAGACGGAGTTTTTCATGCAAAAAGAAAGTCCCTGTGCCAAAATTCAAATTAGGTCATAACACAACAACTTGGTTTAATGAACTCTATTTATGATATGGGGTGAAATTCGTGAAAATTTATAAAAATTTTAATTCTTTTGCGTTTGTTTGTTCAAGTTTATTTTTTATAACGTTTCAAATTCATGCTCTTGAAACAAATGCCGTATCCGCCGTGCAAGAAACTCCTTCGGGAGTTTCTTTTTCTGATAAAAATATTCAAGTATTGGCTCCTATACGTCGTATTGGATTAGATGTTGTTGAAACCAATATTGACGAGTTTCGTACATATATGCACAACCATGAGCTAGCAGCCCATGGAGTTCCGTCTTTGGCGTTCAGTGAACAAGAGGTGAAAAGCCGTTTGTCACAAGACTTTGAAAAGCAAATTGAGTACACAGGTAGGTTTTGGGAAATTTCTTTATCAAACTTTTTAGAAACGTCTCCAGATTACTTGTCATATAGCAATGAGAAATCATTGACTGAACAAAAAATTTTAATTTTAAAAAAGAAATTAAATACAACTTATTATTTAGATTCTTGGTTAAGTCCTCGTGTTTATTTTGCTCCTGATCAAACTCTAGTGCGAGTTCTCATGAAAGATATTCAAAGTGAGCAAACATTGGCCAGAGAAGATATTTTGTTGGAAGCTCAAGCATCTGAAAGAAAGATTTCAGCGGCATTTGCGGAGGCTTTAACCCGATTGATGACAACAATTGGCCATGACGGTAAGGTGACTTACATGCGAGATAACCTTATGACTGTTGACTTTGGAAGTGAGACGGGCATAAAGCGCGGCCAAAAAATTATGGCTGGGTATGTTATTTTGAGTGGTGTGCATCCAAAATCTGGAGAGTATTTGCGAAGAAAAAGGGTGCCATTGTATGAACTAACGGTGTTAGAAGCAAAAAAGGGAAGCTCGCTGTGTCAAATTACAGCAATGGATAAAATCCAACTGGAAACGTTATCCCCCCTTGCCGCGCCTCCCCGACGTCCACTTCTAGCTTGGCTTCCAAAGACAGTGGATAACCTTGCACAATGGAATGAACCCTACGATCCTGAAACAGCGCCAATTTTGGGTGCTGAAGACACAGGCTTTGGTGTGCCTGTGGAGTCTGATGCAAAAACGGTTAGTCCTCCGAAAGATATGGCACAACCTGGTCAAGATCTTGCAAATAGTTATAAAAGTCAGCTCAGAACTGCTGGAAGTCAGAATTCCGTTGCTAGCAATGAAGGTGAAATAGATGAAAGTACCAACAATCCAACGTTTGCTGATTTGAAAGCACCAAAACGTTTTTCTCACCTTGGTAATCCGGGAACATGGGAACTGAAGGACTTGAGTTTAGGCTTAGGCACTACGTTAGGCTCTTCTGTGCAAGGGCAATCTAGTTCCTTTCCGTCTTCAGCCATAAATAATTTTAATGGCTTGGCTAGAATCTATTTGGATGATGGTCTTAATTTGATGTTTGAGCCATTTGTTAATTATTCATTTTTTACGGGCAATTCAGTATCTGGATCCTCATATTATTTTGATACTAAACTCTATCTTGGAATGTTGGGAAATAAAACGTCCGATCAGTGCTTGTACTTTGGTGTTGGTGGTGAATTTGCTGGTGGAACCATCGATATGACCTCGTCTTCAATGTCGTTCAATATGACAGTCATCAATCCTTCTGTTTTATGGAAAAGTAGGCTGGTAGGTGTGGGAGAATATGCGTTTTCAGGTGATTTTTCTATTGTTGACTTGGTTAAATCTGTTTCTACTTGGACGGTGCGGACACGACTACGTCCCTATG
>JAIXXU010000134.1 GCA_027490595.1 Pseudomonadota bacterium | reverse complement strand
GAGGGCATATTGAAGTTCAGAACAGTCTGAAACTTCAGAAAAATGACAATCTAAAATCTTGGAATAAGCCCGAAGTTGATCAGCGCCACCAATGCGGTAGGTATCCATGGAAATAAGGTGAATATTTTTTTTGTCTTGAATTTTTAATTTTGCAGCAAGTTTAGCTATTGTTGTGGTCTTTCCAACACCTGTTGTACCCATAAGACAAATAATTCTTTGTCTTTGGTTTTGATTTTGAAATGAATTAGTGACTTTTAAATATTTAAATATAAATTGAATGCAACTTGTGAGATAAAAATCTTTTGTTTTTTCTTTTGATTCGACAAGCTCTTGAAGGGTTTTAGGCTCTTCAAGGCTATTGAGCCATGTTGACATATGACTGATAAAAACTTCGGAAACTCCGCTGGTTCTTAACTTTATACCAAGATCAGTGATATATGAATTTGTGTGTTCTGAGTTTTCCCTATACTTTTCAAGCATTAAATCATCAAGTAATAATTTAACCTCTTGCATGACGCTCACGACGTCAACTTGAGGTAGTGAGCTCATTTCTCGTCTCATTCTAGAAATATCTGCTCTTAGATCATCAAAATCTTGAGTGTATAAATTCCTGGGCGCGTCCTGTTTTTGAATTATTTGTTCTTGAAGATGAAGTTTTTCTTTTTCATAATCTAAATAAGATCTAGAGTTTTGTTTAACTTCTTGACTCAAAGCTGACATAATGGGTGAATAAGTTGCCTTTGAACTAAGATTTGAATTTTTAACAACTGTCACATCATTTTGACTTTGTACTCGCTTAAATTCAACTTTAGGAAGATGTATGCCTAGTTTTGGAGAAATAATACTTGTATTTTTAGAAACATTTGGTGCTGCGGTAATCTCATAAAGTTTGCAGTTTTTTCCATGCTCTCTAGAATAAGATTCTTTTTCCCTAGTGGATATGATAACAGCGTCTTTTCCTAGTTCTACTTTAGCTAGTTTAACAGCGTCTTGTAGATTAAACGATTCAAATACTCTAACTTCCATATTTATTACCAACTTTTATGAAATCACTTCAATATTTTTTAATTTAATTTCTATAGGGATTTCATCATAAGAAATGACAGTCAAATGAGGTATGTACCTTGATACTAGTTTTTGAAATGCAGACCTTAATTTCGTGCTTATTAGCAAAACAGGTTGGGTGCCCTCTTTATCAAATTTCTGAATAGATTTGATTAATTTTTGTAGTATTTCTTGCGCAATTTTTGCATCAAGGTTTAAGAATGTCGTGCCATTTTCTGAGGTCATAATTCCACCACTAATCAAATCTTCAATAAGTCTGTCAAAACTTACGACAGTAAGTTCTTCAAATTCATTGAGTAATTTTGTAACAATGTTTCTTCCTAAATATTTTCTACATTGTTCAGATAATACATCTGGATTTTTTACCATCTTACAATGATCTGCTAGGCACTCGAATAGGGTTAGAATGTCTCGGACTGACACGTCTTCACGGAGCAAATTTTGCATAACCTTGACCACATCACCCAGAGACAGTCTTTCATTTTGAATCACTTCATCAACAACTTTTGGATTTGTTTCTTTTAATTTATCTACAAGATACTGAATATCTTGCCTGGTTAACAATTCAGCTGAAAATTCTTTAAGTACTTTTGTCATGTGAGTTGCAATCACTGTAGAGCAATTTACTACAGTATAGCCTCTAAATACTGCTTCATCTTTGTCTCGACGATGAATCCATAGGGCGGGTAGTCCGTAGACGGGATCTTTTGTGCTTTCCCCAGGCATTGGTTCTTCGACGTTTCCAGGATCCATGCCAAGAAAGTAGTCGACAAACAAATTTCCTTGAGCAATTTTATTTCCCTTTAAAAGTATTTGATAAACACCAGGATCAAGCTGTAAATTGTCTCTGAGCTGAACCTGAGGAATAATAATACCCATTTCTTGGGCAAATTGTTTTCGTATACCTTGAATTCTGTCAACCACTTCTCCATCTTGGGAGGGATCAATTAACGGGACTAATCCGTGACCAACCTCAATCGCAAGTTGATCAACTTTCATAAATGTATCTAAATTATTAACGTCTTTTTCACCTTTGAGTTTATCTTCTTCAGCCTTTTGTTCTTCTTTATTTAAAGCTTCATTTTTTGCCCATGAGTTAGCCAATCGGCCTAATGCAAAAAGTCCGCTGCTCATAATAAAAAACGATAATTTAGGAAACCCAGGAATAATTCCTAAAAATAAAATTAAAATAGCGGCAATATAAAAAGCCTTTGGATGAACTCTAATTTGAGACAAAACTTCATTGCCAAGATTTCCCTCACTAGTAGCCCGTGTCACGATAATTCCGGCGGCTGTTGAGATCATGAGTGCCGGTATAGCGCTAATTAGACCATCACCCACAGCAAATAAAATAAATTTTTGTGCAGCGTCAGTTGGCGAAAGGTTATGCATCAAAATCCCAATTATAAATCCTATAATAACGTTTACTAAAGTAATTATAATTGCAGCGATCGCATCTCCTCGAACAAATTTACTAGCACCATCCATAGCGCCATAAAAATCAGCTTCTGTTTCTACTGCTTTTCTTCTTTTCTTTGCCTCTTCAATATTTATGTGTCCTGCATTTAACTCTGCATCTATAGCCATTTGCTTTCCAGGCATAGCATCAAGAGTAAATCTTGCTGCAACTTCTGCAACTCGTCCGGCGCCTTTCGTTATTACAATAAAGTTAATAACCATAAGTATGATAAATATAACAAATCCTACAACAAAATTACCACCAACTACAATTTTTCCAAATGCAAGAACAAGTCCAGCAACATTTCCATTAGCACCATTTAATAAAATATTTCTTGTTGTTGCAATATTTAAAGAGAGTCTAAATAATGTACAAATTAATAGAAGAGTTGGAAAAACTCCAAACTCAAGTGGCTTTGTAATATAGACGCTAACAAGAAGAATGATTAATGCAATAGATATACTTATAGCTAGCAGCATATCTAATAGAAAGACCGGCAATGGAAATATCATCATAAGAATAATTCCTACAACAGCAATCGCCATAAACAAGTCTGGATTTTTGGAAATATATGATGTTAATTGATTTCCATTTTTTGAAGTAAGAACGCTAGTGGTTGCCATGTTTTAATCCTTAAATAGCCTGTTGATTTCTTTCGAAATAACTTTTTCCTCTTAATTTGTATATATATTTCATCACTTCAATAATTGATTGATAGAGAGAGGGAGGGACTTCTTGTCCTACTTTAACAGTTTTGTAGAGTGTTCTAGCTAGAGGTTTGTTTTCTACTAGAATTATATCATGCGCTTTTGCAATCTCTCTGATTTTAAAGGCCATAAAATCTTGTCCTTTCGCAATTACAATTGGCGCTTGCATCCCTTTTACATATCTGATTGCAATAGAAAAATGTTCTGGATTTGTAATTATAAAATTTGCTTTAGGAACTTCTTTCAAGCTTTTTCTAAAAATGTATTCTTTTGCAAGTCTTCTTCGTCTTGATCGAAGAAGAGGGTCTCCTTCTTGTCTTTTTAGGTCATCTTTGACTTCTTGTTTGGTCATTTTTAAATCTTTTTCAATTTTCCAAAAATTAATTCCGTAGTCTATCATGCCCATAATAATACTCAGAACGCTCATAGATAGCATAAGATGAAAAAGGGAAAGTCCGATATTAATTATATAACTGTATTGGTTATAAAAATAATATT
>JAIXXU010000033.1 GCA_027490595.1 Pseudomonadota bacterium | reverse complement strand
GGACGATGGCCATATTTTTTTTTTTTTTTTTCAAATCGAAGAGGAAATTTCCTCGGCACTTCAGTTCGTTAAAGAAGTCTACTTAGATATGGGTTTTGATGAAGTTATTTATATGCTTTCCACACGGCCTGAAAATAAACTTGGAGACGATAGTACGTGGGATATTGCTGAAAAAGCTTTGGAAAACGCGTTGTTAAAATCCTCTGTGAAATTTCAAATTAATGCTGGTGATGGTGCATTTTATGGGCCTAAAATTGACTTTAAAGTCAAAGATGCTATCGGTCGCTTGCATCAATGCGCTACGATTCAACTTGATTTTCAAATGCCATCAAGGTTTCAGGCTTTTTACCAGTCGTCCGCTAATTCTCAAGAAATTCCTGTGATGATTCATCGTGCAGTGCTTGGTTCTGTGGAACGTTTTATGGGTATTTTTATCGAGCATTGTGCAGGTCATTTTCCTTTAGGTCTTGCTCCTGTGCAGTGTAGGGTCGTGACTGTGAATGAGGGGCATGCAGACTATGCAAAAGAAGTCACTCAAGAATTAAAGTCTTTCGGTATCAGGGTTGAAGCTGATTTTGATAATGACAAACTTTCTTCTAAAATTCGCAGCGCACAACTGATGAAAATTCCCTACATGCTTGTTGTCGGGGACAGAGAAGTGCAAACTAAAACGCTGACAGCTAGGTTCAGAGATGGTAAAAACCTTGAGCCTATGTCAATAGGTGTCCTCAAGGAATTCATCAAAAATGAAAGTGGTGTTTTTTGGGGATTAGATGTTAATCAACGTTAATGTTTATTTAGTATATTCATTTTAAGGAGATTTTTATGAAAAATGTGTTGGTAAAAACAAACATGGGCGAGTTTCAAATTGAGTTGGATGACGAAAAGGCCCCTGTCACTACTGATAATTTTTTAAAATATATCGCGTCAGGCCATTATAATAATAGCATTTTTCATAGAGTCATTCCTGGATTCATGATTCAAGGGGGAGGCTTTTCTTCTGATATGAAAGAGAAAAAAACTCTTGCGCCCATTGAAAACGAAGCTAAAAATGGCCTGGGAAATTTACGCGGTACTCTAGCTATGGCAAGAACAAATGCTCCTCATTCGGCTACAGCGCAGTTTTTTATCAATCTTGTTGATAATCCTTTTTTAAATAATGCAGGTGCTCAGTGGGGTTATGCAGTTTTTGGTCGAGTGACGAATGGGCTTGATGTGATTGACTCTATTGCTAAAGTTAAGACTGGTTCTCACGGCCATCATGATGATGTGCCTCTGACCCCAGTCATTATTGAAGAAATAACTCTATTGTAATTTTTAGTTTTTTCTTTGAATTTTTATTTTCTTTTGTCGATAAGTGTGCTGAGGTGTGAAATGAGTATTCTTCGCCACTTATGGTTTTTTATCATTTTTGCAGTATCCTCTCTTGGCTTATGTGCTCACATGTCTTTTGGACAAGGTATGGGCTTTCCTGGTGCGCAATTTAATCCTGCTTTTCCATTTCAGAGAAATTTTTTTTCTAGTTCAAAACTTACTACACCAGGAGTGAGTTATGATTGTAATTACAGCCAAGATCGACAAGATTTGTTGAGCAATATAAAAAAACTAGAAGATAAAAATGAGGATTTGTTAAAAGCACTTCGTATTTCTGAATGTGAAAAAATAAAGAATAAAAAAGTAGTTTATACTGATGCTGATATTGATTCTTTCATGGATTGTATAGTTAGTTTAAAGCTTTCAGATCAAGAATCCCTTGATTTTCAAGCCGGTGCTTACGAGTATTCACAAAATTTAAAAGCTTTAGACACATTAGAAAAATCAAAACAAGAGTTTGAAAATAACTGTAGCTCGTCTTAATCTTTTATTTGTATCTTCAATATAATTGACGTAATTATTCTTCACAAATGCTTGAGCTGGTCTCAGGTTATGCACAACAAATGGTTTTGACTTGAAAATCAATGTGAAAATAACTTTCTTAACTCACTACTCGCTTTTGTTGAAAGGAATTCTCCGCCAAAAACGCTCAGATGCCTATCGTCAGCATAAAATATTTTGCCATTTTCCATTATTTTGCACTGAAGATTATCGCAAAAGTATTTGAAAGGATCAAAATATTGAATTCCTAAACCGTTTATAAAGTCAACCAAGTAACCTCTGTAACCATCCTCATTCAAAAGAGCGTCTGATGTTGACAAGCTGCAAATTTTTTTATCAGTTAAGCGAATGGGGCGATTAATACAAGATCTTGGATTGCTACCGATTGGTGGAGCCAAGAAAACAATAACATTCTTACCTAACTTTTTATATGCTTTGATGGTCTTCTCAAAAGCTGTAATGAATGCTTGCTTGGTTTCAATGTGATTAACCCAATAAAAATCTTTGGTTGTGTAATAATCGGACCAACTTGATGCTAATATAACGGTCTTAATTTCAGATGAATTCTTTATATAATCAAATGTTTTTTTTGTAATCAATTGGCAGTAGGCAGGGCCGTAATCAAACAATAATGGACATTGGCCTCGCCCAAATTGAATAAATGAAAATTTAGTATCTACTTCTTTTGAGTACGCGTTGAGCATTGTAGAGTAAGCGTTAGAAAAGGAATCGCCAATCATAGCAGTAGAAATTGGATGTCTTGTTTTTGTTCCACCACTGCACCAATCATCACTGTAAACTTCTTTTGTAATGTGCTTACAGGATTCCCTATATGGCATATCAAATCTATTCGTTTTTACAGTTTTTTCAGCTTCTCTAAATTTTAAGCTATTTTTTTCATATAAATTGTAACCAGCATAACTAGTGGAACCAACAATTGTCATAAGAACGACAAGTGCTACAACTTTCATCTTACTGTGTTTATCAAAACGTACGGGACGTTCTATAAACCTATATGTGAGCCAAGCAAGTGCTATTGATAATATAACTGCTGCCATACGTATGTTACGATTTGGCATTTCGCTCTCTACGATCCTAGCAAAAGAAAGCAAAGGCCAGTGCCATAAGTACAGCGGAAAGCTGATTAAACCAAACCAAACAGCAATTTTGTTAGATAAGATTAAGCGATTCATCCAAGCTTTATGACCTGCAGTAATTATCAGCACGGCGCCTAAAACAGGAATCAATGCCCACTTACCTGGAAAGCTCAGTTCTTTATGAATTAGGAAAAATCCTGACATTAACAACAGCAAGCCCACAAACGATAAAATATTCGTGAGAATCTTGCCATCTTTGTCTTTCTTGTTGCTACAAAAAATACGAGAAAGCAAAACATCCATTTTGCTATTTATATCTGTGAAAGTATGCTTCTTATATAGCGAAACCCAAGCTAATAAACTGCCAATCAGTAATTCCCAAAATCTTGATTGTGGTGAATAAAACGTCGCAACCCTATCTTGTGTAATGCCTTTAAGATTCAATATAAAGGAAGAAACAGCAACAACGATTGTAATTATGAAAAGATTACATTTGCGTTTCCAAGCAAGCCATAATAACAGGGGCCATAGGATGTAAAACTGCTCCTCGATCCCTAAGCTCCATAAATGGAGCAATGGTTTAGTCTCAGCGGAGTTATCAAAATACCCAGCTTCATTCCACAATACGAAGTTTGAAATAAAGCTAGCTCCACTAGCAATATGTTTGTTTAGCTGTTTGAACTCATCCGCTAACAATACAAACCATCCAAAAGCGAAACAAGAAATTAAAACTAGAATAAGTGCAGGAAAGATGCGCTTTATACGACGTGCATAGAATTGAGAAAAACTGAAGATGCCTCTGTCTAAATTTTCAAAAAGTATTGTAGATATTAGATATCCAGAAATCACAAAAAAGACATCCACACCGATAAAGCCACCCTTCACCCAACTTGGGAAAGCATGAAAAGCAACAACGGCCAGTACTGCAATAGCTCTCAGGCCGTCAATGTCTGGGCGATACTTGGGATGCGATAGATGTGTTGTCATGTCTGCTCTCATTTCTTTATATTATGTAATTATTCCCATTCAATTGTGGCAGGTGGTTTTGTACTGATATCGTAAACAACTCTGTTGATTCCTTGTACTTCATTGATAATCCGCGACGAAACTCTTTCTAAAAACAAATAAGGAAGATGTGACCATTCTGCCGTCATGCCGTCGTTGGTATTCACGCAGCGAATGGCAGCCACATTTTCATAAGTTCTTCCGTCGCCCATGACTCCAACAGATTGAACTGGTAGTAAAACAACAAACGCTTGCCAGCATTTTTCATATAAATTTTGTTTTTTGAGTTCTTCAATGAAAATAGAGTCAGCTTGGCAAAGAACTTGCAGCTTTTCTTGCGTGACTTCACCTAGAACTCGAATTCCTAAGCCCGGGCCAGGAAATGGGTGACGAAACAGCATGTCATGTGGAATGCCAAGATCGAGACCAATTTTTCTAACTTCATCTTTAAAGAGTTCTTTTAAAGGTTCAATCAACGTGAATTTCATTTTTTCTGGCAGTCCACCCACATTGTGGTGCGTTTTAATTGTCACGCTACTTCCGTGGATAGAAACGGATTCAATGACATCGGGATACAGAGTTCCTTGAACTAAAAACTTTGCATTTAAGTGTTCAGTTTCTTTTTCAAAGACTTCAATAAATGTGTTGCCAATTATCTTACGTTTTTGTTCTGGGTCGGAAATGCCTTTTAGTCGCGTTAGAAATAGTTCTGATGCATCAACTCCACGGACATTTAAATTGAGATCTTTTTTAAATCTATCAAGAACTTCCTCGTATTCGTTTTTTCTCAGAAGACCATTGTTGACAAATAGGCATAATAGTCTGTTTCCCACGGCTTTTTGTGTTAAAACCGCCGCCACGCAAGAATCTACCCCTCCGCTTAAGGCGCATATAATCGTATCGTTGTTCTCAGAGTTTATTATTTCTTTAATATTTTCAATACTTTTATGAATAAGGCTTTCGCAAGTCCAGTCTTTGGGGCTTTGGCAAGTGACCTCTATAAAATGCTGCAAGAGTGCCTTGCCGCACCGCGTGTGTTCTACTTCTGGGTGAAATTGGACGCCATATATGGGCAGAGTTTTGTGGTGAAAGGAAGAAACCACACCTTGGCGTGTTGTGGTATCTGCCACCAAAGAAGACGAAAGTGTAGTAATTTCGTCACCGTGACTCATCCATACAATATTTTCAGTAGAGTTTTTTATATAGCTTATAGGATTTTTCTCGTCTATTTGTTCCAATAAAGAAATTGTCTCAAAGCCATATTCTCTGTTTTGTGTTGGTGACACTTTGCCGCCAAGCTTACTGTTGATAAGTTGTAGACCATAGCACACACCTAAAATGGGGACTGGTAGTTGTTCAATATCAAAGTCTGTTGTGGGCGCGTTGTGATCGTACACACTATGTGGACCGCCAGAAAAAATAATGCCATGAAGTTTATTTGCTGTTAGGTATTCATTTATTATCGTGTTTGCTTTGTGCCACGGTACTATTTCAGAGGCAGTGTTGAGTTCTCTGATTCGTCTAGCAAGAAGTTGTGTAAATTGTGAGCCAAAATCTATGATGAGTATCATTTAAAACCTACTAAAATAAGATGAAAGATTGGGATGGGGTAGACTTAGAATCTCGACGGGCTATAATTTGGAGCTTCTTCCGTAATCGAGACATCATGAACGTGACTTTCTCTCAGTCCTGCATTGGTAATTTTTATCATTTCACATTGTGTGCGAAGATTTTCTAAATCTGAGGCGCCAAGATATCCCATACCAGCACGTAGGCCGCCTACGAGTTGGTGGACAACGTCGTGGACGCTTCCTTTGTAAGGGACTTGACCTTCAATACCTTCAGGAACTAGTTTGTTATTGTCGCTTTCGTTGCCTTGAAAATATCTATCTTTGGAGCCTAATTTCATGGCGCTAAGTGATCCCATACCTCTATATTTTTTATAAACTTTTCCTTGTCTGGTGACCTTTTCTCCTGGGCTTTCTTCTGTTCCTGCGAGCAAACTTCCAAGCATTGCTGTATGTGCTCCGCACGCCAGGGCTTTGACAATATCTCCGCTGTACTTCATTCCTCCGTCAGCGATGATTTTTATTTTTGAACCTTCTAAGGCGCATGCGACGTCTCTAATGGCTGTAATTTGAGGGACGCCAACTCCTGCTACAATTCTAGTTGTGCAGATGGATCCTGGGCCGATTCCTACTTTTACACAATCGGCCCCAGCATGTGCCAGTGAGAGCGCGGCTTCCCCGGTTGCAATATTACCGGCAACTATAGTCAGAGTATTTTTGTATTTTTTCCTCAGATATTCTACTGCGCGGATGACACCTTTGCTATGACCATGAGCTGTGTCAACGATAATTGCATCCACGCCGGAGTTAATCAGAAGCTGAGAACGCTCTTCTAAATCGACTGGTGTGACGCCTATAGCGGCAGCCACTAACAACTTTCCATCTTTATCTTTACTAGCATTAGGGAAGCGAATAAGATTCTCGATATCTCTTCTTGTGATAAGGCCAATCAAATTATTTTTATGATCAACAATAGGAAGCTTTTTGATTTTATGCTTATGCAGGATGCTTTTGGCTTCATCTAAGAGCTTTCTATCCCACTCACTGTTGTTTAAGGTTTTTTCCAGAACAATTAGTTTTTCTCTTGGTGTCATAATTTCAGAAATTTTTGCGCTCATCTTCGTTTCAAAGCGGAGATCTCTGCCGGTAACCAGTCCAACAAGCTTATTTTGAGAAATTACGGGTAGGCCTGAGATGCGGTGCATTCTCATGGTTTGGATCACTTTTTCGACAGAGTCTTCTGGGTCAACAGTTTTAGGGTGTTTAACAATGCCGCTTTCAGCTTGTTTCACGAAATAAACTTCTTGTGCTTGTTCTTCTGGGGAGATATTTTTATGGATTACACCCATGCCACCTAAACGAGCCATAGCAATTGCCAACTCATGCTCTGTGACTGTATCCATGGCTGCCGAAAGCAAGGGTATTTTTAGATCAATGTGTGAAGAAAGACTTGTTGTCACTTTGGCTTCGTGCGGCAAGATTTCAGAATATTTGGGAATAAGAAGAATGTCATCGAATGTAAGACCTTCTTTGAGCCTTGTAGTGTTGGAGATCATGCTTTTTTCCTTCTTTTTCTTGTAGGTTAAAAAATAAAAGACACCGCAACTACGTGTGGCTTACTTTGGCCTAGCATGATCGTTTCCTGGGGGGCAAGTGAATCTATTCCTACAGCCTTTTATCTAACATGTTGTAATTTAAGAACAAAAAAAATGACAAAAAAATTTGTAAAAATGATTTGACTGCCCAAAAAAACGAGTGTATCACCTCTGAATCGCTTTTAGGTTGGATTTAAAAACTCCTCTTCAAAATCGGTAACGTTATTTGACAAGAGAAAAAAGCATCAAGAGAGTGCGGGAGCCAAGAGAGTTAAGGTTGCAAGACTTTAATTTTCGAACGTCAGAAGAGTATAGAGCAGCGATGTGATATGCGAATCCGATAACAAAGAAACAAAATCCTTCGTAAGAAGGTAAAAACGAGCTAAGAGTTTGATCCTGGCTCAGAACGAACGCTGGTGGCGTGCCTAACACATGCAAGTC
>JAIXXU010000302.1 GCA_027490595.1 Pseudomonadota bacterium | reverse complement strand
TAGAGGTGAATTTGAGGAACGTTTAAAAGCCGTTTTAAAAACTGTGCAAGAAGCTGCGGGTAAAATCATACTTTTTATAGATGAAATTCATACCATGGTAAAAGCAGGTGGTGGTGATGGAGCCATGGATGCTGGTAATATGCTAAAACCTGCTCTTGCTCGTGGAGAACTTCGTTGTGTGGGTGCAACTACTTTAGATGAATATCGTCTCATTGAAAAAGATCCCGCTTTAGAAAGACGTTTTCAGCCTGTCATGGTTAATCCCCCCTCCGTTGAAGATACTGTGGCAATTTTAAGAGGTCTAAAAGAGAGATATGAAATTCACCATGGCATACGTATCAAAGATGCCGCATTAATAGCGGCTGCAAATCTTTCTGATAGGTACATTTCCGATAGATTCTTACCCGACAAAGCTATTGACCTTATTGATGAAGCGTCAAGTCGCTTAAAAATTCAACTAGATAGTGTGCCAGAAGTTATTGACACGTTAGAGAGAAAAATATCTCAATATCGCATTGAACTTGCTGCTTTATCTAAGGAAACTGACCAACAAGCTCTTGATCGTAAAAAAGAACTTGAAGAGCAAGTTGAACAATATGAAAAAGAATCACAAAAATTACGCGGCCAATGGATGTCTTCCAGAGGAAGTGTGAGCGAAATTAATAGATTGAAAAAAGAAATTGAAAATGCCCGCTTGCGTATGGAAGAATTTGAAAGAAAAGCTGACTATGCCAGAGCAAGTGAAATTAAATTTGGAGAAATGCCTTTGCTTCAATCTAAATTGCGTGAACTTACGCAAGGTGGAGATGGACAAAAAGGCTTAGAAAAGAATTCTTCCGCTGTCCATTTAAAAGAAGAAGTGGATGCAGAAGATATTGCCACAGTGGTGTCCAGCTGGACTGGTATACCTGTAAGTAGGTTATTTTCGGCGGAAAAAGAAAAGTTATTGAAACTAGAAGATGAACTTCGAAACACCGTTGTTGGGCAAGATCACGCTTTGAAGTCTGTAGCCAACGCCATTCGGTTGAGTCGCAGTGGACTTCGGGATCCTCAACGTCCCATGGGTTCCTTTTTATTTTTAGGACCTACCGGAGTAGGAAAAACAGAAACAGCAAAGGCTATTGCAAAAGTTCTATTTGATGATGAAAAAGCTATGGTCCGTCTTGATATGTCTGAGTATATGGAGCCACATTCGGTTTCTCGCTTGGTTGGAGCTCCCCCAGGCTATGTTGGCTTTGAAGAAGGTGGTCAGTTGACTGAAGCGGTTAGGCGCAAGCCTTATTCCGTTGTGCTCTTAGACGAAATTGAAAAGGCACATCACAAGGTCCTGAATATTCTTCTTCAAGTTCTTGATGACGGCCGTTTAACGGACGGGCAAGGTCGGACGGTTAATTTTCAAAACACAATTATTATTATGACAAGTAACATTGGAGCTCATAAAATTTTGGAAACTTCCTGGGAAGAAAGGCAAAAACCTGCTTTTAAATCCATCTTAATACAAGAGCTTTTGAATTTTATGAGACCAGAGTTTATTAATCGTATCGATGAAACTGTGATTTTTAATTCGCTTCCAGAATTAGTACTCGAAAAAATTGTTAAAATACAACTTGAGAAGTGTTCTCGAAGGTTGTTTTCTCAACACAATATTTCTTTAAGTATTGATGAGAGTGTTGCTAAGTTTGTGGCTAAAGAAGGTTTTGACATTCAATTTGGTGCCCGTCCATTACGCCGTTCCATACAGGACTTAGTGGAAGTGCCGCTCTCCTTGCATATTCTTTCTGGTGAATTCAATGAGGGAGATGCTATTCGAGCCTTCATAACTCAAAGCGGGGAAGTGAGTTTTAAGAAGCAAGAGTCACTCTAGGTCGCAGACTCTTTGAGAATTTTTAGACACAATTCCCGAATCTCAACCTCGAAGGGTTGAAGACCAGAGATTACTCTATCTGCTTTTGTTTTATGTGGTTCGACAAATTCAGAGTGCATGGGGCTCACGTTGTTTCGAAATTGAAATTCCACAGTTTCAGCAGTTCGGCCCCGTTCTTTGACGTCGCGGATCAGTTTGCGTTCCAGTCTGATATTTTCAGGAGTATCAATAAAAACTTTATGGTTTAAGCGTTTTTGTATGTCATCATTAAATAATAAAAAAAGCCCCTCCACTAAGACTATGGGTTTTGGGGTTACAATTTGTACAGTCTTTTTTCGTGTATAGTTAACAAAATCGTATTGTGGGATAACAATTTGTTTGCCAAAAAATAATTCATCAAGATGAGCTGTAAGTAAGGGGAAATCAATTTCTTTCGGATGATCGAAGTTGATTTTTACCCTTTCAGAAAAGCTTATATGAGTTAAATCTTTATAATAGTCATCAAGGCAGATGTGCAATACACGTTCCTCACCGAGAAGTTGAACCATCTGCTTACAAAATGTTGATTTTCCGCTCCCTGAGCCCCCGCAAACGCCAACAAAATAAGGTGTAAAAGCGAAGGGTGAGTGAGCGTTTCTATGGTATTTTTTTGTAAATCTAATGCGGTGGAGTCTGTGAGCCTTGGGTCGCCACATGAATTGTTCCTTCGTCAATTAATTTAAATCCTGCCTCTCTTAACGTGTTCATTTGACCTTGGCAAGGAATATTCAGAAAGTTTTAATTTTTGGTGAGTTTCTCTTTGTTTTTTAAGTATTTCTTGTGGGGTAATGCCTTGACAAACTCCATAAGTCTTAAGAGTATTTTAAATTATTGAACATTGTATGGAGTTTCTATGTGGCCAATATTATCAAAAGCCCCCGTTCTATGTGGTTCCGAGCCTGTGCCTTCTGCTTCTGGACACGATATTATGGGAATTACATTCTCAAAAGTTCCCCGGGTGCTTATTGCCAAATGCGGGCTTGATGGCCATGACAGAGGAGCAAAGTACATTGCAAAATCACTCCG
>JAIXXU010000229.1 GCA_027490595.1 Pseudomonadota bacterium | reverse complement strand
AATCGGTAAAGTCATTAAAAGGTATACAGACTCTGACACATATAACAAAAATAAGCATACACCAGAAACAAAAGTAAAACTCATAAAGAACGCATGCGCACAATTTCAATCTTTAAACGATATTATTTCTCATATAAATAACCCATCACCTACTCCTCATGCTCTTTTTATTTCAAGATCACGTTATTTTGGGCCAACTATTCCTAAATCTGTTCATGCTCTATAGGCTTTTTTCTTTACAAAGCAATTCCCTGCAAAAGCGATTTCTTCCACTAATGAAAGCTTTAATTTCCCTGAATTGATTTCTCACTTAAAATCTTTAAGATATGGTAAGATTGCAGAGGTCTTAAAACCTTCTTATTTCAAACATATTTTTATGAATCAAGAAAAAAATATGCTTTCTATTTCAAAAAATTTTATGAATAAATCTTTTGAAATAGAACTTGCTAGAAAAGAACCAAGTAATTTTGTCAATGAACCTTTTGAGTTAAAACTTACTCGATAAGCACCAAGTAAACTTTATTTTGATGGTCAGGAATGTATTTATAATTTTTTACCAACCAAAGATCTGGGCCGCCTTGCTGCAGTTGATAAAGAAAGCCAAAAAAATGTTAATAAATATTTTTCTTTTGCTAAGACGCTTGTAATTAAAGAGTCTCAAAACATACGAGAAGTTTTGAACGCCTATGTTAGTAAGCAAAGAAACACTAGTTCAGTTGAACAGCTTGAAATACATAATGAAAACCTAACAAACAATGACCTCAAATTTATTTCCAATCATTTTCCAAATCTTACCAAACTAAACCTCGAAGAAAATCTCATTGATGGCAGTAGAATTACTGATGAGGGTATGGCTAATCTCTCTAAACTTACCAATCTGACTTATTTGAACCTTTCCGGGTGCAAAGAAATCACAGACGCTGGACTTGAGCATATAAAGCATTTGATCCATCTAACTCATTTAGACCTTTCTGGGTGCGAACTAATCACAGGCTTTGGCCTTGAGCACATTATAGACCTAATCCACCTGACTCATTTGAACCTTTCTCGGTGCAAAGAAATCCCAGACTATGGACTTTTGGTCATAAAGGATTTAACCCATCTGACTTATTTGAACCTTTCCGGGTGGTGGCTAATCAAAGACCTTGGCCTTGAGCACATAAAGGATTTAACCCATCTGACTTATTTGAACCTTTCTGTGTGTGAACTAATCACAAACGATGGCTTTGAGCACATAAAGGAATTAACCCACCTGACTTATTTGAAACTTTCTGGATGTCAGCGAATCACTAGCGCAGGAGTTGATAGCATAAGGCATTTAAACCCCAATATCAGAATTGAAGGCTATACGTGAGAAGAATGTTTTAAATAAGAATAAGAAACGATAAATAAGCCCAACAAGAAAATCAGGCTGATGCCATAAACACATGGTAATAAAAAGAACTATATTTTAGGCAAATTTCTGTTTCTAGAAATAGATGCCTTCTAAGATTCGTTTGCGTCTCACGCTTCGAACAAGGAGATGCTAAAAAATATCGAGCAAAATCCTTATTAATCAAAATTCTATTGGTAAGTTGTTGAGAAAAGGTTCAAAATTTATTGCCAAGCTGGAGGAATAATTTGAGAAAAAAACAGGGAACCACGAAGAAGATTTTTCATTTCAGTAAATAATATTTCAGTGCAGTCAAAAGTTCCCTTAACCCCTGCAAGCACCCTGTTCCAGCCCATGATATTATCTTTATTTGTTTCATCAAATTTAATTGCTTTATTCAAAAGTGCTATAGAAAAATTTCTTAGAGGTAAGGGTGAAGCACCTCTTGTTCCAAACATATTTTTACAGCTTAGATAGCAAAAAAAAGCACCAAAGCAAATGTAAAATTGACTTATTTCCTTATGAGTATACTGAGACAAGCCGAATAAATTATATAACTTAACTTCTGCAGATTCAGATAGTTGAATATTTAATGCTGCGTCACCTTGGCATTCAAAATCAGCAATATCAACGGAACAAAAACTCTTGAACGCTTCAATTAATTTATTTTCATTTTCGGCATCAATCATTTTAACTTTCGAATATTTATTATGTCGAGATTCTAAAAATTTTTCTAATAAACTACTAGATAGATTTAAACTCAGAAAAAAATTTGTAACAAAGCGCTGCATGGCTGCTAGATGATAGCTAGTTTTAAAAAGCTTAACCTGATTAAAAATATACTCAAGATTATTTGGCAGCTCAATCTCAATTTTAGCTGTTTCATTGCTTCTTTTAGCAACTATAAAATTATCCCAATTTATAAGTCTTCCACGATGTTCGTTTTCTTCCTTAGTTTCTTCCTCAGTAAGATTAAGTTTGTGCGAATAATTTTTTGTCTCTGGCATAAAATTAGAAGGATTGATAAATTTTTTGAAATATTCTACATCAAAAATTGATACAAAAGATTCATCTGAACTTATTAAAATTATATATTTATCAAAAACATTTTCATCTAGTGACTCTATAAAATCATTTTTAAACAAGACTTCTTTCAACCCTATGAAGTCAATAGGAAGGTAAGATTGATAAATTTTCTCGATTTCGTAATAAAAATTTGGGATATTTTCAGTTTTAGATAATTGCCGTATGAAAAAAATAAATTGACTAATAAAGGCGGAATTTTTAATAAAAAAATCTTT
>JAIXXU010000150.1 GCA_027490595.1 Pseudomonadota bacterium | reverse complement strand
TCCACCAAGTTGCATAGGTACTAAATTTATAGCCTCTTCGGTACTCGAATTTTTCTACAGCTTTCATGAGACCTATGTTTCCTTCTTGAATAAGATCCAAGAATTGTAGCCCACGGTTCATATATTTTTTAGCAATAGAAACAACAAGTCTAAGATTTGCTTCAATAAGTTCTCGTTTGGCATCTTCTGCAAATCGATTGGCGCTATTAATTACCTGAAATTTAATGGGAATTTGTTCTCTAGAAAGGAAACAAGCAATTTCGCTCGATGTGATTCCATGGTGAGCTGATTGGTAAGCATTTTTTAGATTTTCCCATTCACGCTCAGATAAAAAATTTACTTCAATGGGGCGGGACGTGCTGTTTTGAAAAATAGTTTGAAGTTTTTTCTCATCTAGTTTTGATTTTATCCGGATTCTGTTGAGTTCCTTTGCATAGTCGGAAACAGATCGGGCGTGGGTATCAAGTTCAGTAACGATTTGTTGTATGATACGTCTGTTAATGTTTATTTCTTTTATGATTTCAAACATTTGAGAACGTGAGTCTTGAAGAAGTTCTTTTTCATGCGTGGATAATTTACTTAGACCTGTGAGCCCAACACGATCTTCAATTTCAAGAACCTGTTTTGCTAGTTTTAAGAAATTTTCAACAAGAACGCGAACTTTTTGTGTTTGACCTTCATCGGTTGCCTGATCCTGTTCGTCATCAAAACCTTTTACGAGATTTTTTGCTTTGATAATTCCATCAAGAAATTTTTGTCCAACATCACAGATGTGAACTAAACCAATGCGAAGAAGAACAAGATGCTGCAAGAGTTTATTTTCTTCATTTTCAATTTTTTTTGCAATTTCAACTTCACCATCGCGTGAAAGTAGGGCAACTTGGCCCATTTTTCTGAGATAGACGCGAACAGGGTCATTGCTACGACCTTGGACATCTAGATCTTCTTCCTCCTGTCCGGCAATAGCTTCTCCACCAAAATCTTCTCCGCCAAGAAAGTCGTCATCTGTCAAGCTTGCAGGATCTTCTAATTCGAGATCTCCAATGATTTCTTCTTCTTCATCGCCAGGAAACTCATCTCCTTCTTCATCCATAGAAATATCTTCTTGGATGATGTCGTCCTCAAATCCTTTTGACTCAGTTTTTTTAGACTTGTTATCTTTAGACATGGGCTTTTCTGATATTTTCTTGTCAGAAGTAGCGCTTGATGATTTTGTTTTATCCAATGCCTTTGTTCTAGATGCTGTTTGTTTGATGCTCTCAGCGGTTTGATTGACGACAGATTGTGAAGAAGTGCCGCCGGTTTTGGATGCGGCTTTGGTTTTTGTGGAACTGTTGGCAGCTTTTGTAGGATGTTTTGTTTTGGAGTCAGCAGGCAAAGCTTTGTTTTCTTTTGGTTTCACAGAGGCTGCAGAATTTATTTCTTTAGCATTATTTTTTGTTGAACTCTTATTTGGTAATTTCGTTTCAGAATTCTTTGAGGTTTTTTGTGCGTTAGACTTAAGATTTTTTGTTTCTTTGTCAGGATCTTTTACAGATAAGCTTTTGCTATCTTGAACTTTTTTGGCATCATTTTTTTGCTTTTTGGCCGTATTCTCGCTTTTAGGCCTTGCAGTATTGCTGGCACTTACTATGTTTTTTTTATCTAAAACATCTTGAGGCACAGGGCTGGCTTTTTTCGCTGGTGCAGAGGTCGGCTTAGATGCTTCCGGTTTCATATCTGGTTTTGCAGCCGTTTGTTTCTTTGCTGAGTTATTCTTTGTGGTTGAGCTTGGGCTTGCTTTTGTTTTTGTAGAGGCCTTCTCTAGTGACTCTGCTGATGGTTTAGACGTTTTGTTTTCTTTGCTAGGAGCGTCATCTTTTGTTATTGATGCGGTTTTAGGTTGGGGCGCATTTGTTTTTTTTGAACCTGTACTAGCCATTTGTAAGTCTCTCCCAAAGTCAATCATGTACGCCGAACTGTTGAACGCGTCGTGTACGTTCTCCCACATAAAACCGAAAAACTGCATCTACCTCATTATCAAAGTGAAGGCTAGAGAAAATTCGCAGTTTATGGTCAATGTGATCGAGCTCAAGTTTCAAGAGTTCTTCGGCAAAATAATTTGAAAGAACTCCAGCATCCCGCGCCAACTTAATATTTCTTAGCAAAAATTTTAAAAAACCTGAATTCTTTAAATGCCAAATATCCTCAAATACTATCATGGAAATTTGATGTGACAACCCTTCTTTTAATAATTCCTGCAGTTGATATTTGATTAAAGTTTTTACCCGGGTTGTCGCGAAAGCTAGTAAAATAGAGAGGCCTTCTGACAAGTCTGGAAGCTCCTCTTCAGAAATTTGTACCAAACTTAATAAAGGATTATCTATTAACCATGCAGAAATTTCAAGAAATATTTGAAATCCTTGTTCGCTAAACTGTTCCTCAATAGCTTGAGCACAAATAGTTTCATCATTTTTGTCAGCCCCCATTTCTCCAAGCAATACATGGCGAAGTCTTTTGGGTATTGTTTCTAAGGAACAAAATAACAAAGACATGAGTAATTTTATCTCGGATGTATTTTTTATAGACCATTGAGAATAATAAGTGGTCTCTTGATTTGTTAGAATTTTTTGTTGTTGCTGTGTTTTTATATTCCCTACGGTTTGAATATAGGTGTAATGAAAGTCACTTAAATTCAGTTCATAGTTTTGCTTTAAGTTATCTTTAATATTATTCCAAAGTTTATCATTCGGTGATTGAGCGTCAAACAGGGGTTCTAGAATTTCATGTATCTGTTTGGTGAATTCTTGATCGTCTGGGCTTTGTAATCGAGTCCACAAAAAAATGGTCTCAAAAAGATATTTGTTAGAATCTTTCGCCATTTGAAGGAATGCTTCCGCGCCAAGATTCTTAATGAACTCGTCTGGGTCTTTAAATTCGGATAAGGTAAGGCATTCAAGGCTTAGTTGGTGAAACTTACAGCTTGCAGCAAAAGAACGTCGAGCTGCAGATTGCCCTGCGGCATCGGAGTCAAAGCATAAAACTATGCGAGAAGTTAGTTTTGAAAGTTCATCAAGATGGAATGACGTCAATGCTGTTCCCATCACAGCCACTACATTTTTTATTCCTGCATTTACTAGGCTTATGCAGTCCATATACCCCTCAACAACAATAACAAATCCTTGTTTAATGATAGCTTCAGAGGCCTGGTGATAATGATATAAAATTTTAGATTTGGAAAAAATTTCAGATTCTGGAGAGTTGATATATTTTGGATTGTAAAAATCGCCTTTTGTTTGAACTTTATCAAGAGTACGACCGGCTAAAGCCACTGTTTTTCCCTGATGATTTTCAATGGGAATTATGATTCGATTGCTAAAAAAATCATAATAACTATTGTTTTTTTTGCTCGCTTTGACAAGGCCTAAGCGGTTTAAGTCTTGGAAAGGGACCACCCCTAGTTGTGCTTTTTTACTTAAAAGATGTTTAGATGAGCAGTATCCAAGTTTCCATTTTTTAATTTGATTTGCTTCTATACCCCGTTCATTTAAATACGATAAAGCCTTTGAAGATTCAGCATTTTGTGTTAAACAATGGTGATAAAAATCAGCGGCTCTGGACATAATGTCAACGTAAGGAAGAATTGAGTTTTTATCATTTTCATTATTTTTTATATATTTTTCTTCAAGTTCTATATGAGGAGATATTTTTTGAATTGATAGATCTGTATTGTTAAAAAAACGTTTTGAAATATCTTTTAAAATAGATTCTCGTTTTGTTTTTTCTGGGATAGCTTTAATGATAGGTAATATTTTTTGCGTAAAATTTTGAAGTCTGTTTTTTTCCAGTGGAATAGACTGAATAAAGATTTCAGTAACTTTGAGTGGTATTTTTTCAGCAGTTAAAAGCCATTGTTTCAGCTTTTCTTCAGTCCAGTTCTGAAAAAATTGCTGCTTTTGATTATTGTTGTCTGGAATTGTAAGGATATCAAGTTTTATTTGTTGGTATGACAGTGTCTGCAAAAAAGTTTTCCAAAGATAGGCTTTGCCATCATTATGGTGGCTTTGTACTAGTGTAATATGATGAAAGCTCTTGCTTAAGACTTTTTCTGCATACTGATCAAGGGGTGTAAAGGCGACTCCTACGATGGGTACCCCTAATTTTTTTAGAAGAACGCCATCAGACAAAGTATTTGTAAAAACTATATGACGACATTGAGGATATTGTGATTTTCCTTCTCGCCAATTGAGTAATAGGGCTGTTTTTTGTGACGCTGAAACCACCCAAGGTAAAACCCCTTCAAAATTTTCAAGGGTAGATTCTTTGTTTTCACAAGGAAAAAAACATAAGCCTTGAATGTCACCTTGAGATCGAAATACAGGCAACGTGAAACAAGCTTCAGGAAGATTGCCTAACTTAAAAGCGGTTTCAAATTCTTTGTGCGAAAAAAATACGTTTTCAAGAAGATTATTTGGATTAGATGCTTTTTGGTAGATTTCTTTCAGCGTGTTTTTTTGGCACAAACCTATAAATGGGAAATGCTCTTGCAAAGCCTGGACTAGTGGGAAGGCTGATCTTTCATTCAGGCGTTTCCAGTTCTCGGAACAGGCTTTTTGAAGGTTGGAGAAAAAGTCGAGTAGGTTTCGCTGCGCCGACAAGATTTTGCTTCGCGAGCTATCAATTTGATTGTTATCGTATTCTAGCTGAATACTGTAATGAGCAGCGAGTTTCTCGACACATTCTTTAAAACTGATGCCTAAGCGATGAATTTCGTAATCAATAATATTGCCATGAGCCTTGCAGGCAAAGCAGTGATAGTGGTCTGAATACACGTAAAGACTTGGTGTGGAGTCTTGGTGAAACGGGCAAACGCCAAGCCAGTTGTTTCCTGAGCGTTTGAGGATCAAGAATCGTTTCATATGTTCAGGCAAGCCAATGGTTTGTACCAATCGCTGCAGTGAGCTTTTTGAAATGATCATGTAAATTTCCAACAAAAAACAGAGTATAAAGAGAGGATGTAAGTTACTCTTCTTGTGGAAAAAAGTACAGAAAAAAAAGGCCGCAAGTGAATTGCGACCAGTATGGTTGGCTTTTTATACGAGAAGCTTCTTTTGCTTCTTGAGGGCTCTTTTACGAGCAGCCATCTTCTTCCTTTTTAGCTTTACGGAAGGTTTTTCGTAATGCTCACGTTTGCGGACCTCGGAAAGGATTCCTGCCTTTTCGCATTGCTTTTTAAAGCGACGCATAGCGCTTTCGAAGGTTTCGCCTTCTTTAACCTTAACCACTGGCATGTCACATTCACCTCCTTCCCACTTATACGGACTCCTAAAAATCCGCTAACATCGTTACTGCGTCCATTTTGGACTACAATTTAGCGACAGCAACGTTTATAGCGGATGTTAGCAAAAGGTCAAGAGTATTCTCCTGAGCTTTAAGGAAAGAGTTGGCAATATGTCTTATTTTTTTATTTCCAAAAGTGGAATATCCCCTGTTCCTGAGTCGGGGTCATCGTTTAAAACTCTTCTTCTTTATCATGGTTTATTTTGGGCGTGCTGCTCACTAGTATTCTTTTTTGTCTTATTTGATAGTCATTATGGTCTACAAGGTACTCTTCATTTTTCCATGGGTGAATTTTTTACATGGAAGTGTATTTTTGTTTCCTTTTGCTGGCTTTTGCTTTCTTTTTTAACGGGCATTTTGCTTGCCATACCATCTTTTTTGGTTAGATGTACATTGGTTTTTAAGTTAAATAGACGAAAGATTCATGGTCAAAAACCTGTTGTTTTAATTTTTTTGACTAAGTATATCCCAATTTATTTAATAATTTTAACTGATATTGTTTTTGTTCTTTCAAATT
>JAIXXU010000035.1 GCA_027490595.1 Pseudomonadota bacterium | reverse complement strand
ATAATATTATAACATTTGATTGATATATCAGTGGGATTTTGAATAAGCAAATTCATTGTCGCAGTTAACAAAGTATAATTTTGTTGTCTACTTCTAATTATGTGCTTAGGAATTTTGTATTCAAATTTAATTTTATTATTATTATATTTATTTATAATAAAATTGAGGGGTTTTTCTCTTCCTTGCAAAGCGTAATACAGACAAAATGGGTGTTTCCAAAAGTTATACATATTTTTTAGAAAAAATATGGCTTTTTCGTCCCCTTCTTTTAGCAACGAAAAAACAACTCGTTTTAGTTTTGGTAGTTTAGAGATACCGCTATTATTTCTTCTAAAAATTGCATTTAGAACAGTCTCATCCCATTTATAAAAACTGTTCTGTTCAAGGCATAAATTTAATATTTCTTTTGAGTTATATTCTTTTGGAAATGTTTTTAAAAATAGAGAAAATGATAAAACCATAGAATCAGAATGGCGCAAACCATATTTATTTATAAATTCGTCGCGTAAATCTTTGAACGTTTTTTCGGGCAGAAAGTACAACTCTACTTCAAATTGGAGTTGTATTAAATTATCTATATCATTAGCTTTGATAGCATTAGTTAGTTTTTTGGAAAGATTTAGAGCTTGTTTTTGTTGTTGATTTTTATTTTTTAACCAACAAAGATTTTCTTCTCCTAAATGTGATTTAATAAAGGAAGAATAAAAATCAGGATCACTACTTTCTTGTTTTGTTAAAACAAAGACTTTCAAATCATGCCAAAAATTTTTAAAGTAACTGTCTTTTATTTCTTTTGCTAAAGGCTCACCGAAGTTATCTGATAAATATTGTTTAAATTTTTTCACATCAAATTCAAATACTCGGCTTCCAGAAGAACACTGTTTTAATGCATTTCCTTTTTGCGCTTTAGCATAGGCAAGACCAAGTAAAATTTGGCCTGACTTAGGAATGGCTGGTCCAAAATATTTCGATCTTGAAACAAACATATTTTTTTGAGAGATTTTTACACCATTTTCTTCTGATTTTTCATGAATTTGGGATATATAATCTTGTAGTATAATCTCACCTGATTCCTCGCTAAAAAATCTATCAAGTTCTGGTTTATAAAATTCATGTTCAAATTCTGTGGAACAATTGGAGGTTCTTTTGTCTTCCCAATAATTTGAACCGAAATATTTTCGTTCAACTGTGGTTGATGTTGAACTTTTGCTTTGATGTAATAAATGTGTTTTTTCCCCTAAAACTGCTAAAGATTTTTTTTGAATTCCAATATTCATAAAAGTTTCCTACCTGTTTTGGGTGAGCACACAAAATGCCTCTTAGGGCAATCTAACTCATTAAATTAATGTAATCTAGAGTTCTTTATATTTTTTTAACTAATTGTCATTACTAGTTTTTTTTAATTTTGATTTTTGTAACTTATTTAAAATATAAATTTTTTGAATATTTTTTTTAAAATAATTATGGAAATAAAGTAAATAAATATAATAACGTATTTGAATGATATAAAGCTCAACAAACGGAAAACATGTCCGATAACTTATTTTGAATGCTAAAAAATATATTTTCAGGCGATATTCTTTAAGTGCTACAAGATTTGCTTTGGCCATAAAGGGACCATATTAAATTCTTTAAAAGTATTGAGAATAAATTCAAGAGAGGAATTGATTTATGATGAAAAACTTTATATCTAGTGTGTGTATTTTGGCCGGTATATCAGTGGCAGTATCTTCATGTGAACAAAACCAAGGAAATTCAGCGCCTTCTAACAGCTCTGGTATTCCAAGTACACCTGATAATCCTCCAAGCCCTGGTGGAAATACTGTTCCTAAGGATTTAGCAATCATTACAGTTGATAAAACAACTCTCTATCCTACTGATAATTTGAATACGGCCCAATTTACAATTACAAACAGCGGTAGTTCTCCTTTTACGATTAAGAGTATCTTAGAAAATAATACAACAGGCCAATTTTTTGTAAAAAAAAGCTGCCTTGATGGAAAAAGTTTAGATGTATCTGCTACTTGCTCAATAAACGTTCAATGGAACGGTGGCGCATCTGATGGCAGTTATTCCTTTGTTTTGACTACAGATGACGGAACCTTGAAGACTAGCCCAAAAATTATGGTTAGCCAACTTTCAGTTTGTCCACAAACTACCCTACAAAATTTCCCTGGTTCAGATTGGTCTAGTTTTTTTGGTTCCTGTGATGCAAGTGGAGAAGGTACAAATCCTTGCAGTGCATTTAAGTTTAAATTTGCTGATTGGAATCAAGGGAAAATTTCTTGCTACTATGGTTCGGATCAGGGTTTAATAGGAATCAAAAGTAATAAAACCTATAGAGATCCATTTATGAATTTTCCAAAATCGGCAACATCATCTTGGACGGACAAAAGACATTGCGAAAGTGCCGACTTGTCACAATGCCCTTTTGTAGAATAGTTGAGCCCAATATCAATCTGTGCCATCCAACAATAGTTACCACTTTTCGTTTTTTACCCAGGCTCAGATAAAATTTGTCTGTTGAAAACATGTCCAACACATTATTTCAAAAAATAAAAAAATTATTTTCAGGGGATATTCCTTAAGTGGCACAAGATTTGCTTTGAGCATAAAGGGACCATCTTATGTTCTCTAAAAGTGTTGAGAATAAATTCAAGAGAGGAATTGGTTTATGGTGAAAAACTTTATTTCCGGAATTTGTATTTTGGTCGGTTTATCTGTGTTTGTGTCTTCCTGTGAACAAAACCAAGGAAATTCAGCGCCTTCTAACAGCTCAGGTGTTCCAAGTACACCTGATAATCCTCCAAGCCCTGGTGGAAATACCGTTCCTAAGGATTCACCAAACATTACGGTGGATAAAACAACTTTATCTCCAGCGGACGGATACAACACGGCCCGATATACAATTACAAACAGCGGGAGTGCTCCTTTTACGATTCAACGTATCGATGAGAACAATGCAAAGAATCAATTTACTATGATAAATAATCTTTGCCCAAGTGGAAAAAATTTAGATGTGTCTTCGACCTGCACAATCGATGTAAAATGGCAGGGTGCCACAACTGGCGTTTATTCCTTTGATTTGACTACGGGTGACGGAACCCTGAAGACTAGCCCAACTGTTACGGGCACAACGCCTGCTGGAGGAGGTGGATTTTTGATTACCGGGGGTTCGCAAACTCCTCTGCAAAGTGGTCAAAAAGCAGATTTCACTCTCACAAACGTGGGTTCATCTAATTTACAAATACTGGCCTTAACTGCCAGCAATTCATCAAAAGATACTGGATTTTTTAAGTTACTCAATATTTCTAATTGTCCAGTGAATGTTAATAAGGGGGAAAGCTGTACAGTGTCTATCACATTTTCAGGAGCTCCTCAGGCGCAAAAAATCTATGGACCCTTCTCTTTTACTGTTACAACAATCTCAGATAACATAGAAACTTCTGTAACGAGTGATAGTGTTACAGGAATTGTACCCGTCCAACCTCCAGTCAGCGTTTCCTATTGCCCTGATACAAACAATGATTCCTTCCCCGGTTCAGATTGGAGTTATTCCATACCTGGTGGAGTTAGTGCGAAAGGATACAAATTTCAAGGAGCTTCATGGGATGTGGCCTCAGGTAAAATTAGCTGCACCTATGGCAAAAGGAGTGGGAGTTTTATTCAAATCCTGAGTGCTAAATCATATCAAGATTCATTTGTGAATTTTCCAACCTCGACAACATCAGCATGGACTGCAGCGCAAAAGAATATGTCAGGAGTTGCTATAGAAAACTGTGCTAGTGAGGTATTGTCACAGTGCCCTTTCACAGAAGCTGTTAGTCCTTAGTATTTATTGGTGTTTATTTGATTTGTAACTCAAATAAAATTGAGCTTGAGCACTCATTTCAAGAATATTCAAATTGTGTTTCCATAGCCAGAAAACTTTTTTAGCTTCGATATAAGTCTCAAGCTCTTGAATACATTCCTGAAACAGCTCCCCATCAAAGTTATCATGAGATATTTTTTCAGCTCGTAAAAACTGGGAAATATCATTTTCATTAAATTTATATCTCAGAATTTTCAGGACGCCTCGCCATTTTTGGAGTTCCTCAACGCATTGAGAAATACGACTATTGATTTCATTCCTTCCTAAATCTTGGAGGAACCTATGGATGTCTTTGGATGAATATAAAGAAGGTTTGCTTTCTATAAGTAGCCGTTGGACTTCTTTGATGTTTATTCTATCAGAATGACGATTGATAAAGGTTTTTTTTATCCAACTTTTGGCTTTCATTTTTGTCCTGGCATGGGTTCTCTGTAAGGAAGTAAATCTTTGAATGTTTGTAAATTTTTATTCTCATCAAACATATTCCATAGAACATCAGCTGTAACAAGAATATCTCCAATTGAACGGTGTCTAGATTGGAATGTCAACTTGTAGTGTCTTGCGAGAGAATCAAGGCTACGGCTCTCTATTTTTACCAATGCTCTGGCCAATTTTAAAGAGCAAATTAAGGTGTAGTCGCAGGAAATACCTAGTCTGTTGGATTCATGATAAAGCATTCCCATATCAAATTCCGCATTATGAGCTACCCCAACACTCCCTCTTAAAAACTCATGAAAGGCGGGAAGCACGTCTTGAATTGGTGGTTGTCCTTTCAGCATGCCGTTATCAATTCCAGTAATTTTTGTAATTTCAGAAGATACTTTCATTCCTGGATCAATAAGCTGGGAAAAACGAGCAACTTCTTTCCTATTTTTATATTTAATGGCACCAATTTCAATGATTCTCGCCTGTCTTGTGTCTAGTCCTGTGGTTTCAAAGTCAAATATCACAAAAGGTTTGTCGTGAAAGGGTTCATCGTCTTGGAAGCGGGAACCAGAAACTCCGCCCATGATAGATATTGGTGTTGCTTGGGCATGTTTTTTATCCAAGAGTATTTGATAAAATATGCTATTTTGAAAGTCAGATGCCATAATTCGTTTCCAATATTATTTGGTCTTTTGTGCTTTTTTTGGCTGAATAGAACTCACGATTTTGGAGTTCTTTTCTTTTCTTTCTTTGGCAAGCGTGCTGAGATCTTTTTGCCTTTTTGTCATGGCTACAGAATAATTTTCTTTTTTAATGCTTTGCCTTTTTTTCTTGGCTTCTTTTATTTTTTCAATATTTTCTTGGCTCAGTTGTTTGTTCTTATATTTTTTCTTTGGTTTGCTTGGCTCATCCATGCTTTTTTTCAAGTCTAGAAGATATTTTTTTTCAGCCTCAGTGACCGGACGTATTTTGCCGCTGGCTAGATTAGTGGGAAGGCGAATGTCACCAACAGCCACGCGTACCAAGCGTACAACTTTGAGACCAAATGTTTCAAGCATACGTCTCACAAGTCTATTTCGTCCTTCCGTAACGCCAATTTCAAGCCATTGCCCAGTACTGTTCCCAAATTTTTCTTTGCTTCCTGTTCTTACAAAGAGTGGCTTTGCGGGGCCATCTTCAAGTGTAACCCCGGATTTTAACTTTTCCATCTCTTCTAAAGTCATGGGTGTAGATAACAGGACAGCATAAATTTTTTCCACGGAGTACTTGGGATGAGAAAGTGCAAAAGCAAGATCACCATCATTCGTCAAAATGAGCAGTCCTTCACTCTTAAAATCTAGGCGTCCCACTGGTTGAACATTCTTAGGAAGTTTATGAAGCGCGGGAAGATCAAAAATGGTGGGTCGTTTGCGATCATCCATCCGACTTGTAATTGTCAGGTATGGTTTATGGAATAAATAGATAGTTTTTGAGGGTTTTCGGTTCAGTTTTTTTCCATCTACAGTAATTTCATCAGACTTTTGAACTCTTGTCCCCAATTTAGTTTCCACATGACCATTGATTGTCACAAGGCCAGCGGCGATGAGTTCATCAGCTTTTCGACGAGAGGCAATGCCATGTTCTTGTAAAAAAACATTTAATCTGATGCCTTCTTGGCTAAGAGGAGTTTTTTCCATAATTATTTTTCCAAGTCTTATACTTTGTTGAGATATTTTTTTAGAGTTTCTAATACTTGTTCAGCGTGACCATCTACTTTTACCTTTGACCATTGATTGACAACGACGCCTTGGGGATTAATTAAAAAAGTTGTTCGTTCAATACCCATATGCTTTTTGCCATATAAAATTTTTTCTTTCCAAACTCCAAAGGATTCACAAACTTGGCAGGATTCATCGGATAAAAGTTCAAAGGCTAGACCTTCTTTTTCTGCAAATTTAAGATGAGAAGAGCAGGGATCTTTGCTAATACCAATGACTTGGCATTCTAATTGGCTGAAATTAGTTAATCTTGCTTGAAAGTCGTTGGCTTCTATGGTGCAGCCTGGTGTCATGTCTTTTGGATAAAAGTATAGAACACTCCACTT
>JAIXXU010000155.1 GCA_027490595.1 Pseudomonadota bacterium | reverse complement strand
TGAAGGAAATTCAGTGGCTCTGCATGAAGGAAATTGGCTGGCTCTCTATGAGTGAAATTCGGCACTTATCTAAGAAAATTAAAGACAAAATAAAAACAAGCACAACATTAAACAGAAATACAATCAATATGTTTGATAATCTTTTTAGGCATATCAACGCTCTTACATCAACTGAACTCGTGCCCCATCAAAACGACAATTCTAGACAATTGAGAAATAAACTCAAAGAGAAAAAAATTCCATTTACAACACGAAATAGGAATAACACAGATTTTATTTCTCGACGTTGGATATTATAGAGAACGAGCAGTCTACATTTAGATCTAAGTTCTCTCTACGTACATCACGCCATCTAGCGCTTCGAGTTTTTGAAGAACATCTTTTAGTTGATGGATATCAGAAAGTTCTAACCTAATTAAGAGCACAGCTCGTTTTTGGTCGTTACTAAAACATTCCATGCCAGAAATATTTATTTTTTGAGCTGAAATTGTTTTTGTGATTTCAGCCAAAATACCCGGTGTATCGTGTGTGGTCACACGCAAACGCACCCTATGAGTTGTTTGAACCTGCGTGCTCCAACTACATTCCACTCTCCGATTGGGATCGTTCGTAAGTGCCCAAGGACAATTTGCTAAATGCACAATAACTCCACGCCGTCGTGAAACAAAACCTACAATAGGTTGACCCGGTAACGGTTCACAACAACGAGCCATACGTACCACGATATCTGTCATCCCTTGAACTTCGATAGCCTCTTCTGGGGATTTAGATAAAGAGTTTTTTCTCGTAGAATTTTTTGAGGTATCATACTTATCTATAAAACTATGATTTTCAGGAAATGTTACCCCATCAATGGTATGCAGATGCTCTGAAATTTTTGGTGAAATACCTAAGAGTTTTTTATTTTTTTTTTTGGAATCAAGTTTGCCATACCCAATTTGTAAAAGTAAATCGTCATAGCCACCAACTGAAAAAATCTTATTCACATCTTGCAAATGTCCTATTTTTTGAAGCTTGTCGGCATTCATTTGGTATTTGTGTAATTCGGATTCAAAGGATGCAAGCCCAGCTTGTCTTGCTTGATCTCTGTCTTCACTCCTCAAATAAGCACGAATTTTATTGCGGGCTTTCGATGTTGTTGTGAAGCTAAGCCAATCTTTTGTTGCTCTGATTTTATTCCCAACAATCAACTCGACTACATCGCCACTGTGAAGCCTGGTCCGCAAGCTTGTCATACGACCATTGATTTTAGAACCCGTGGTCCGAAGTCCAAGGTCAGAATGTATTTCAAACGCAAAATCAAGGCAGGTAGCGCCTTTTCTCAATTCAAAAACATCACCCTTAGGAGAAAACACAAAAACTTCTTCGTCAAATAAATCAACCTTCACGGCTTCCAAAAATTCATTGGGGTCAGAGAGTTCTTTTTGATGATCAATCATCTGCCTTAGCCACGCAAATTTCTCAGAATCTGTTTCAAAAAATAAATTCTGATTTTTTTGTGCCTTTTTTTCCTTATAGGCCCAATGAGCAGCAATACCATTCTCAGCAATTTGATGCATATCTTGAGTTCTAATTTGAATTTCTAAGAGTTCACCTTTAGCAGCCACAACAGTAGTGTGTAAACTTTGATATAAATTCGCTTTAGGCATAGCGATATAATCTTTAAATCGACCAGGAACTGGACGAAAAATATTGTGAATTATACCCAAAGTTTCATAACACTGAGGAACAGTATCCACGATAATTCTTAGTGCAAATAAATCATAGATGTCTTCAAACTCAATGCGTTTATCGGACATTTTTCGATAAATAGAATAGAAATGCTTGGAACGCCCATAAACAGAACCTTCAATTCCTGCTTGTTGCAAATGATGGCTAACCTGCTCTTTTGCAGAATCAATCATAAGTTGCCGAAAAACTTTTTTCTGATCCACTTTTGTAGTTAGATTTTCATAAACAGATGGTTTGAGTTCTTTTAAGCACAAGTCTTCAAGCTCAGCTTTTGCATTGTACATCCCAAGACGACCCGCAATTGGACAATATATCTCTAATGTTTCTTCCGCTATTCGCACTCTCTTTTCGACTTTTAACGCTTTTAAAGTGCGCATATTATGAAGTCTATCGGCTAATTTAATGATAATAACTCTTATGTCTTTTGACATAGCAACAATCATTTTTCGAAAATTTTCTGCCATTTTTTCTTGAGAAGATCGAAAGTGAACTTTGGCTAATTTAGTTAAACCATCCACCAAGGATAAAACCACTATGCCAAATTCTTTTTCTAGTTGCTCAGGCGAAACATGAGTATCTTCGACCACATCATGAAGAATTGCAGCTACTAAGGAAGTTTCATCAAACTTATAATCAGTAAGAATCTCTGCAACCGCAATAGGATGGATAATGTAGGGCTCTCCACTCTTTCGCTGTTGGTTGGCATGTAAGTTACTTGCAAAAACGAAGGCATTCTTGAGAACCTCAAGACTGGATTGAGGCAAGTACGCTTCGCACTTTGAGAGCAAATGAGAAAAGGCTTCATTTGCAATTGTACTGTTTTCTTGTGTATGATTTTGTTCCATAAGTGGAATTTCCCGAATAGAACCTACTGTAGCCAAAATAGCGACTGGTTCTCTTCATTTTAAAGAAAAGGTTATTTTTTGCAAGAAAGTATTATTTTTCATATTATTTTTGGCGTTTTTTTTCTTTTTTTTCTTATTTGGAGCTATAATTTAGCCGCAAAATATCAAGGTTTAAAAAAAAATCTACTGCCTTTACTTTTAAAAAAAAATTTCTCCTTCCCTGAAGATAGGAGTCTAGTTGTTCGTTCCCTGAATAGTCTTGAACAAGAACTCGGTTCTCAATTCCAATGCAGAGTAACGATTTTCCTACCAAGTACAAGCCTAAAAGGTACGCATACAAATTTTCTCAGAGTTTTGTGTTGTTTAGCCACAGAAACCCCAGACAAGGAATGCTTCGTTGTTTATAAAAATCAAAATTACCTCCTTGAAAATATTCTATCGCTTAT
>JAIXXU010000256.1 GCA_027490595.1 Pseudomonadota bacterium | reverse complement strand
GTATCTTGATTTTCCCAGAAGGTACAAGTCACGACGATCCTTACATTCATCCATTCAAATCTGGCTTTGCACGCATGGCGTTGGCCACTTTAAATTCTGCAAACGATCCCAATTTTTTTGTTGTCATTCAACCCGTGGTTGTTGACTACTCAGAAAAAGATGAATTTCGAAGTGATATATCTATGCACTATTGTGAGCCAGTTGCTGTTTCCTCTGTGCAAATTAGTTCAAAAATACTCACAGAAAAAGTAAGAAAATCAATGGAAGGAGGCTTTGCATCTTTTATCAATTGGGATGAAAAGCGCAACTGGCGTTTTCTTTTTGAAATCATCAACAAACGTTCCACAATGTCAGCAAAAGAATTCAGAGACTTTGTTGAAAAATTCAGACCAGAATTTGACAAAGATGCTATTTTAACTACAAGAATCCAAACTACAAGGCGCCTCTTACAAGCCATGAACATCCGACCCTCCGAATTAGATTGGGGAAGTACACATACCAACCACAGGTTCTACTTGTGGATGCTATTCAAGCATGGGTGGTTTTATGTTTTTATAACGTTTCCAATCCTGATCCTTGGTTCAGTGGTTTGGGTATTTCCTTCGAAGTTTTGCGAAACGTTGGCAAATAAAACTGAGAACAGAGACGTCAAAGCAACAATGAAAATTGCACATGCCATTTGGTTCTTTCCTTTATGGGCCTTCATTGCCTCATCCCTTTTTACTTTTTTTACTGATTTATATTTTCCAGGAAATAGCCATATTGCCGTGTGGTTTGCTTTTTTAGTGCTTACACCAACATTTTTGATTTTAAGTATCATTCTTTCTGAGAGTATCAATTTCTTTCCAAGCTTTCTGAGGTTAACATTGCTTCGTATTTTCTTCCCAAGATTTTGGCAAGAAACTATTTGTGAATGGAAAGAATTCACCTCACAAATTACAGAAAAAGCTAAGAAAGCTGAGGAAACTATGTTGTGAGACCATTTCATATTTGTATTTTTTTAAATGGATGCTTTGAAGAATGGAATTTTTCATTGTCTGTTTTTGACAAAGAATTCACTCATTGTAACCTGAATCAAGATGAAAAAAGAATTGATTTATTAATATTTGTTGATGGCGGTACAAAATATTTTTTTAAAAATGAGAAAAAAATACATAGTGTAAAAACATTATGGGTAGGAGATGAAGATAGTTTAGAAACAGATTGTAAAAATAAAGTGCAAAATATAGCCCATGAATGGGTTAAACTTTCACCTAATAAAGATTTCAGTGACTTTGCCAAAGCTCTTGATGTTCTCAAAGAACGTTTTTTTGATCAAAATTTATTCTTAGAAATATATGGTGGGCTCGGTTATAGACGTTCTCATGAAATGGCAAATATTCAAGAGGTAAAGCAGTTTATTGAAACACGGCCAGGAAAAACATTGTGCCTTTTTCACAAAGGTCTAATGATAACAAATACCAAGATTGAATACCATGGTAAAGAAAGAGAACACTTGACTATTTTTGCTCAAAAACCATTACAAATTACAGGTTGCCTTTATTCTGGTTTTTTTACTTTAGAAAGACCTTCCCATGGTTTAAGCAATAAAATCTCATCTTCTCCTGCCATTATTAATCCTGAAGAAGGAGTAGTTACCATCTATATTGAAGAAAATTTAAATGAATTAATGAAAGATAAGCCATATGAGCAATAATACAAACACATCTCAACTTATTGAATGGACAAAAAAATTCTTTTTACCATTTCAAAGACTCCAAAACAGTACGGTTCAAAAAATAACAGCAACCACCCAAGGCGAAGTGATTCTTTCTGCATACAAACCACAAGATGACAAAAGCCTTGTTATTTTGAGTATGAAAAAAGGAAACAGTGGAATTTTCTTATCTCAAACAAGACCACCAACTCTTCCTCAACCAAATTCTTTTGTACAAATCGCAAGAAAATATCTTCAAGGAAGAAAAGTTATTGCGGTATATGCGACTCTAAATCCTATTGCCATCATCATTGAATTCTGCCCCTACTCTTTGGAAACTCTCAAAGAAAAGCCAGAATTAACCAATAATCCTGATTGCTTAATTTTAGATCTTGATTCCAAGCCACCACGCTTGGTTGTTGCAAAGAAATTCGATGAAATCCATAAGAGGTACATGAATAACTATCTTAAAAATGACCTTATTCCAAAAACTTTTTTCGAAAGTTGGTGCGAGTGGGATACCGAAAGCACAAAAACTAAAAAAAGATCCACATTTTTGGAAACGCCAGTGGCATTTTGTCCCTGGTCTTGTGAGCCGTTGGGTAATTTTACTGTAGATCAGATTCAACAAGATAACTTAACTCAAAAAAAAGATGACACCTCAAACAATAATGAGTCGAAATTCAACCAACTTCTTCTACCATCTCACATAAGAAAAGCTGTAAAAACAAAACATCAATTTCTGATTCGACGCCTTCAAAGGCAAAAGGAAGACTTACCAACAGACAAAGATATTATACATCTCAAAAAACAAGCAGAGGGATTAAAAAATTTATTATATTTGTGGCCAAAAAATAGTTCAACTTGGAACACTCCGCCTCAATTTATAGAAGAATATCAATTAAAACCATTGTATATATTGAAAAAAGGGCAAACTCCTGGACAATTTCTGGAGAAAATTTATCAAGAGGTCGCAGTCTTAGAAAGACGGCAAGAAGAGCTGACAAAACGTATACAAGAAAATCAACGCCACCTTGATCATTTTGAGTCTGTCCTAAATTTAGCCTGTATTGAAATGAAAGATCTTTTTACCTCAGAACACTCTTCTACCGTCATACCAGCTCAGCGACTAGGACATCACCTCGATCAACTTCTTTTAAAATCACAAACACCTTGCGTGGATAAACTTTGTTTATTCTTACAAATAGAGAGATTACCGCATACGCAACAAGAAAAAATAAAGAATCAGTCACAGAAAAAGTTTCCTTACAAGCAATTTATGGCCTCTAATGGAAGCTTTATTCGTGTCGCTCGAAGTGCAGCTGATGGAGATAGCATGATAAAGTTGATGCCTTCTCATCACACGTGGCTTCACGTCCTTAGCGGCGAGGGTAGTCATGTTTGGCTTGAAAAAAGAAAAGATGAGAAAAAAATTCCTTCGAATATTTTACGTGAAGCCTGTATTTTAGCAACTCACTTTTCAAAAAGTGGAAAAGCACAACGGGCTGAGGTACAACTGGCGTTGCGTGCTGACATTGAAAAGAAAAAAGATCTGGCCCCCGGAAAGGTTCTTGTTCGACGAAAGCAAACGATGGTCATTTCATACGAGCGGGTTGAACTTGAAACAGTTTTGGAAAATTCAAAAAATATTTGATACATTTACGCCTCTTGTGTTTTCAAACCAAAGGTAAATTGTATGCCTATATCCACTTGTCTTCCTCCAGATTTTCCCATTGCCATTGTTCACGACTGGATTTTTGAAAGGCGTGGCGGCGAAAAAGTTTTGGAATGCCTTCTTGAGCTTTTTCCTCAGGCTCACCTTTTCTATTTGTTTGGTAACCCTGAAGAAGTATTAAAATTATCACACAAACCGACTTGTTTTCCTTCTTTTTTAAATCAACTTCCTGGGATAAAAAAATTTTATAAACACTTACTTCCCTTACTACCGGTCGCTATAGAAAGCTTCAATTTAACTAATTACAAGCTTGTGATCTCAACCAGCAGCTGCGTTGCCAAGGGTGTCATTCCCTCTCCCTTAGCCAAGCATCTTTCCTACATTCACAGTCCAATGCGATACGCTTGGGACCAAGAACATCATTATTTTCCTCATAATCCCAGCTTTCAAAGGCCTTTTGAAATTTTTAGAAGATTGCTGCTTAGTCGTCTGCGTCAATGGGACGTAACATCAAGCCATAGAATAGATCAAATCATAGCAAATAGTTCTTTTGTTTCTAGAAGATGTGAGCTTTATTATGGTAAAAAAAGTTCTGTTGTTTACCCTCCTGTTGACGTAAAGAATTTCTTTTTAGAAGCGCCTCTTACTCCAAAACCAAAAAAAGTTTTGCTGTTTGGTGCTTGGGTGCCTTATAAAAAAATGACAAAAGCGTTGGAGTGTCTTTTAGAACAACAAATTCCAGTAATTGCCGCCGGCCAGGGAAAAGAGCTCATACAAGCCTATAAAAAATACAAACACAAAGCAGAGTTTGTCATTCAACCAAAAGATCACGAATTAAATTCCCTGTTTTCAAAAGCACATGTTCTGCTTTTTCCTGCCCTAGAAGATTTTGGTATTGTGCCACTCGAAGCGACAGCAAGCGGTTTATGGGTTGTTGCACCTTCAGAAGGTGGGACAAAAGATACTGTGATACCAGGTGTAAATGGGTTCACCTTTACTTTGGGGAATGAAAGCGAAATGATTTCCATGGTAAAAAAAGCTTTAAATGAAACAATTTCTAATGAACAATATGAAACTATGAAAAACCATGCCAGCTCTTTCTCAAAAGATGTATTTCAAAAAAAGATAAAAGAGCAAATTATGATTTTAATAAACAAGTAGAAAGAAAGTTTTATGCTCCTTAAAAAACATATTCAAAATTTAAATTGTTTTCGCTTTTTGGTTGACTTATTAATGGTGTTATTTTCATGGATTGTGTCATTTTTATTTCGATTTGAAATCAAGTTAATTGCACTTACGCGTGGGGATGACAGTCTCTTTAACTACATTCGCTTATCACCGCTTCTTGTCTTTTGTTATTTTATTATTTTCGTTTTTTTAGGCGGTTATCAAAAGAATCTTACCCAAGAAAAAATTTGGGAAGAAAATTTTCGCATTTTAAAACTCCATGTTTTGTCTTTTCTTATTTTTGTAACGATGGCATTTTTTTTATTTGAACACCGCTACAGCCGTGTAGCTATTATTTTCTTTTTCATCATAACACCCATTCTGATTTCTATGGGCCGAAGCCTTGTTCGTAAATTAAACAGGTTATATTTAAAAAGACAAAGACCTCTTAGAAAAGCCATTATTATTGGTAACGGTCCTCATATTATCAATATTGAAGAAGCCATTAAACACAGACAAGATTGGAACTTAAAAATTGAAGGGAAGTTTTCCTTTCATGAATTTTCCGAAATCTACAAGCAAATTGACAACATGGATCTTTCGGCCATTTTCGTTGTTCCTGATGCTAACGAAAACAGACTTATTAATGACATCTATAGTATTATGGATAAAACACTTGCCGAGATATTTTTATTCCCTTACCTAGGGGATAAAGTTTTTTTTGCTCCGACTCTTGTTCACATTGAAAATGCAACTGCTCTTGTTTTAAATACATCCAATATGAATTCTCAAAGTATTTTTATGAAACGAGTTTTTGATATCATCTTTTCACTATGTTTTTTGATAATATTTTCTCCGATTTATTTCATTTGTGCAGTATTGGTTAAGAGCTCAAGCAAAGGACCTATTTTTTATAAACAAGAGCGAATGGGACTTGATGGAAAAAAATTTCAATGCTTAAAATTTAGAGGTATGTATATCAACGCTGAAGAAGATAGCGGTCCTGTCTGGGCAAAGTCTGGTGATACCAGAACAACTTCCGTAGGCAGATGGCTCCGTAAAACAAGTCTTGATGAAATTCCACAATTTATAAATGTATTGAAAGGGGATATGAGTATCGTAGGCCCCCGCCCAGAACGACCTTTTTTTGTTGAAAACTTCAAACAAGAAATTCCTGGATATCTCCTACGCCACAAAATGAAAGC
>JAIXXU010000240.1 GCA_027490595.1 Pseudomonadota bacterium | reverse complement strand
GAGAATGAGATCTGAATCTTGTGCAAGAAAATAGCCTAAATCACCCAAGGGAAATTGTATTCCATTTTCAAATTTATTGCTGCTTTCATTATTTAAAGAAAGATTTGGCAAAATTCCTTGAGGAGAACCGTATTCTTCACTAAAAAAGGGTTGTCTTTCATTGTGTACAAACCTCACGTAAGGAATAATACCATAAATACTGGTTTGCAAAGAAATTTCACTATTTTTTGAAGGAAGATTGCTTTTATTTTTCGAGATACTTTGACATGAAGATATGAAATTTGTATTCAAACAATTTTGCGAAAAAAATGAATCTGAAAATGAGATCATGCTTTGGGCCGCAAGTGTTATTTTCCACTTAGGATTTATTTCATGTGAGATGGATTGAAATAAACTGGGTGAATATTCAATACGCTGAGCTTTACTGAGAGCTGTATTTTGAGGAGCTGCGGGGTTGGCGAAATATTTCATGTTTGCTTGGGAGCGTATGATCTCAAATTGAAAACCTGAGCTTGAATTGAAATAATCTCCATAAGGCCATAGAAAACCGCTTTTAATTTGCTGAGTATTAGCACTCCACTCAGCAGTTTGAGAAGCAACTGTAGCAAGGGGATTATTCAACGTAGAGTTTGAGTACATGAAACCCAGTTGATTATGCCAGTTTATTCCATTTTCAGGGTTTGTTTTTTCTTGGGAAACCGTGCTTAAAAATATATTTTCTGAGTTTCTAGTGGAAGAAATAGTGCCAACAACACCCGGTACTCCTTGGTTTTTATGGGCATAAAGTAACGAAGTAGAAACTTCACCAATTTTTTCATCAAGAAATTTTGTGTTTAATGAAGCGCCCAGACGTTTGAAATCATTATTTTGAATATTTTGATAAAACCCTTGATCTGGTGTTAGGGTAGAATAATTATTGTTAAAAATAGGATAGTCTTCTTGGCTTGTTGTATACTCAACACTTTCAAATATAGTCAATTTAGATGACAATTTTCTTCCATGAGTTAATGAGAGTTGAGAATAATGAAATGAGCCCATTGTAAATGTTGCTCGCAAATTTTGTTTTTTTCTTTGAAACGTAAAGCAAGTTTCTTTTTGGCAGGACTCTAAATTTATGGTTCCACCGGTTCCCTTGGTTTCAATCCAAAAAGACGCATTGTCAGGATAGATTTCCATGAGAGCAATGGAATTCTTTGGCATCAGAGCAATCGAAGACGCACCATTTGTAGCATACTGCAACGGGAAACCATTGTAAAAATACTCTGGAGAAAGTGAGCGAGCACCTCGAAGATGAATATCTAACACCCCATTTTCGCCGCCATACGTGCGCACCTCTCCTGAGGTTATTTGCTTAAGAGTATCGAAGATAGATTTGCTAAAAAGGCCTGAATTTATTTTTTGTGTATTTATTCTTTCTTCATTAGGATGAGAAGACTCTGGATTTTCTAAGGAGCTAAGTGCACTTTCGAACGTGGATAATTCTTTACCTGAATAGAGTTTTTCTTCCTGGGGTAAAACGGGTATTTCCAGTACGGCTTCCGAGAAAGCACGGTAGTGCGTGACAATCGACAAAAGAAAAGCTAAGTTTTTTGCGAAACGTTGATAGTTCATGCCATGTTCTTAGGATGGCTACTAGTGGTCGTCAAGCTTTTCTAAAAAGCATTTTTTTATTGGATTAAAAATGAATTTGAAGACGCCTTTTTTGAGTGTAATAACACCAGTTTTTAACGAGCAAGATAACGTGGCTCATTGTTATAAAAGTTATTGCGAAGCTTTTGCTACCTGCGGTGAAGATATTGAATTCATATTTGTGGATGATGGGAGTAAAGATGATACGTACAACTCTTTGCTTCAACTTGCTCAAAGAGATACTAGAGTAAAATGTATAAAACTAGCACGCAATTTTGGAAAAGAAGCTGCCATGACTGCTGGTTTTGATGTTTGTAAGGGGCGCTTTGTAACAACCCTTGATGTTGATTTGCAGGATCCTCCCGAGCTTGTGCTGCAAATGATTGAGCTTGCAGAAAAAGAGAACTGGGATGTGGTTTATGGAGTGCGTCAGGAGCGCCAAGGTGAAACAATTTGGAAAAAAACTAGCGCATTTTTATTTTACAAAATTATGGGTAAAATGAGTGAAATACATATTCCTAGTAACACGGGTGATTTTCGTATTATGCGAGCGCCGGTTGTCGAAGCTCTTCGTCAATTTTCTGAGACACAACGTTTTATGAAGGGTTTGTTTAGTTGGGTTGGGTTCAGACAAACGGCATTTTATTATGTTAGAAAGCCAAGGTACTCAGGCAAAAGTAAGTATAACTACTTCCGCCTTTGGAATTTTGCTATGGATGGTATTACTTCTTTTTCTAATATTCCACTAAGGTTTGCGACATACGTCGGATTTTTGTTCGCACTTGTAGCGTTTTTTCTGGCTTTATTCTACATTTCAAAATATTTTATTTTTGGTGATCAGATTCAAGGTTTTTTAACTCTTATTGTTTCCATTTTATTTATTGGTGGAATTCAGATGATGTTTTTGGGTATTATTGGTGAATATTTAGGTCGTATTTATATTGAAGCCAAGCATCGTCCTGTTTATATCGTTCAAGAAAGAAAAAATTTATAAGTTGTTTTAAATCCTCTTTCTTCAATTGCTATTTATTCTTTCCAGACAATTTTGAGCTAAGGAACGCATCTTAGAATTTTGGTGGTTCTTGGAAAGCCAAATAAGTTCCCGTTTTATCACTCCTCCAGTTACCCGTTCCATTAATTTGATGAGTTTAAATTGAACCCAGACAGGTTCCTCACGAAAACTTTCAACCCAAGGTACGGTATTGTTATTTATGACAGCTACCATTTTTGACTTGAAGATTTCTCGGTAAGATTGGTTGCTTGCAGCATAAATGATGTTCAAGTTAGAAAATTCTTTTTTTGAAAGTTTAGATTCATTATCAATAATATAATTATAATATTTCTCAATAAAAATAGGATTCCAAATGGGCAATGCTTCGGGTGTTGAAATACGATCTGCTTCTTCTAATGCTTTCCCATAGAATGCAGAAGATTGAACAGGCGCTTTGTCCATTTTTCGCATAAACCAGGCTACCTTATTTACCCATTGTGTTAAGGCTTTTTCGTAGGAAGTTTTATCGTTTTTTTCAAAGATATCAAGCCATTCTGAAAACTGACCCTTATCGATCTTTATTTCAATCAATTTTTTTGCTTCAGGAAGACCTGCAGAAAAGGCAAGCATGAAATAGGCATCAAAGTTTTTGTCAGAGTAATTGTCAGAGTCGTGGTCAAAAAAAATTTTCAGGTAATTGATGAGAGCCATACGACAGCCTGGAGCATGACCTTGCTGCATTAATTTTACAAGCAAGGGTACAAGCGTTTTGTTTTTATTGAGATGTTGAAAAAGAGTAGTGAGATATTCTTCATTGGAAGATTTTTGTGAACAATACTCTACCAGTGAAAATGGTGGATGACTTTTCTCTGTAGCTTGTGCACAGCAAACTGAGGAAAAAAAGAGTGAAAAAAACAAAATAATTTTATTCATGATTT
>JAIXXU010000235.1 GCA_027490595.1 Pseudomonadota bacterium | reverse complement strand
CCTTAGGCACAAGTGCAGTCAAGCCACTTTCACCGTGATGTTTCGTACACCATGCATCCATCAAAGAAAGTTCATTTGGCTCTTGAAATACCACTGCTTCATAGGAGTCTAATTCCTGCAATTTTAAATCTGTCACAACAACAGCGACTTCCAAAATACGGTGTTTTTGAGGATCTAGGCCAGTCATTTCCATATCTATCCAAAACAAATATTTCATAGAGATTTTAGCTCCACTTTCTTATAACTAATCAAGGTTCTTCTTGCATCAAAAAGACTTTTATAGCTGTCATAACGAATTTTTAACTTTTCAGCTTCAGCCCTGGTATGTGCAATTTTCTCAAGCAGAGCAATATATTCTTCATGAGCTTCAGCAAGCCTTTTAAGGCGTGCCTCAGGAATTTTTGCGTTTTCCGCCTCAATGCGGTTCATGATCTGCGAGCGAACTGAAGTTCTTAAAAGTTCCAAACGTTCGGCCTCTTTTCGTTTGTCTGCATACTCAAGGCCAATTTTATTAGACACGTGAATAATTTCTTCAAGCCCCATTTCACGGGAAACATTGGAATTTTCAAAGCTTGAATTTTTTTCTAATTTGTCAGAACTCAATTTCAACTCATTTCTAACATGCGAGAAAGTGCCTTTTTGGCAAGAGATCGGTCTGGATCTCCTACAGAAATCACATTTTGTGGCGTCCCTAACTTAATTTGATCAAGCGCCCAGCACAAGTGTTTTAAGTCAATACGGTTCATGGTACCACACAAACACATAAAGGGATTTAAACTTACAACGGTCTTGTCAGAATTTTCTTTTGCAATCCTGTTTACTAAGTTTAATTCTGTGCCAACAGCCCATTTGCTTCCTGGTGAACTCTGCGCAATTGTGCGAACAATAAAATCTGTGGAACCGCTCATATCAGACTTATCCACAACTTCCATAGAACATTCAGGATGGCTGATAATTTTAAATTCTGGATCTTTGGTTCTGATGTGATCAATTTGTTTTACAGTAAACATCTGATGAACTGGACAACATCCCTTCCACAAAAGCACCCGAACATTTTCCAAATCAGAGGGCAATAATCCGCCTTGAGGTTTTTTAGGGTCCCAGAGCCGCATTTGAGATAGGGGAACACCGAGCTTTTTGGAAGTATTTCTACCAAGATGTTCATCAGGATAAAAGAAAAGAACTTTATGATTTTTTAAAGCATAATTTACAATTTTATCTGCATTAGAACTCGTACAAACAACTCCATGATGAGAAGCCACAAAAGATTTTAACGCAGCAGTAGAGTTTACATAAGTAATAGGCATGATGTCATCATGACCCAACATTCCCACGGCATCATCCCAAGCCATCGCCACATCGTCAGCATCGGCTGCATCCGCTAGGTCACAACCCGCTCCTAGGTCGGGCAGCACCACAACTTGCTGTCCTGTTTTTAAAATGTCTGCAGTTTCAGCCATGAAATGCACGCCACAAAAAACCACGTATTGAGATTGAGAATTTTGAGCTGCAAAGCGAGCCAGTTGAAGAGAATCACCACGGTAATCAGAAAGAGCTACAATCTCAGGGCGTTGATAATGATGAGCCAATATCACACATTGAGAACCCAACTCCTGTTTTAATTTCTGAATTCGCTCTACTAGCTCATCATCAGTCAGAGTGGGATAAGGAGCGGGCAAAGGACCTTGATAAAGCATTAGAAAAACCTCCTAGAGCCCACCGCGACAGATTTATTGTCGCGAAGGTAACTATTTTTCAACAGTAAAATAAGGACATAATAAGTTTGAAGTATACATGAATTGGGACTGCAAATCAGGTTGTAATTGGGAAAATAAGGGCGGCAATGCCAGATTACGGCATACGCTAGGCGCAATCTTATGAATCATGTCATAGGTGGAGCGAAAAGAAGCACCACCTATGACACTGTATGAAGTGGTAATTACCAGATATGGAATAAAGATTCGCTTTTTCCAGAAAAAACTAAAAAATTGATACTTACTCATTTGTCTAAAAAACACAAAATAAGACAGAAAGTTTAAGCATAATAAAGAGTGAACGCCAAGGGTGACTAAAGAAAAAAGAGAAGAAAATACAAGCAATAAAATTAACATTAAACAAATAAAATCAAGTTTTTCATAAAGACCTTTATCCTTGGGATGGGCCTTAAAAGTGATAATTTCAAAAAAATTACTCCACACTGTTTTTGAAAATAAAAAAGTTACTGACACTAGAATCAAGGCTATGGAAAGAACTTCTCCAAAAATAAGAAAAGGAATCAAAGTAAAATTGTATTTCAAAAAACCACTTTCGAATCTATTCACTGTATCACCAGACACAAAGGAAAATAGCCTTAAAATTTGATGCGGCCCATCAACAAAATGGGATAAATGTAGCTGTATAGAATGACCAACAGAATGCGAAAATCCCCATGTAGGTTCATCGAAAGGTGCAAGGTTATATTTTGCTTTTAACCAAGGCCAAAATGTAATCAAACCAGGAACAAAACTAACCCCAAGGGTAAAAAGTGAAGGAATGGAAAGAACTCTCCAAATCATAAAGGCCGCAATTGAAACAATCAAAACTGCTACTTGAAGATTTAATT
>JAIXXU010000088.1 GCA_027490595.1 Pseudomonadota bacterium | reverse complement strand
TGTTAAATAAAGGAGATAAACATGGGAATTGACTATTCAGTAACACTGGGAGTTGGTGTGAGCTTCCGTAACCGAAGTGATGCACAAGATTTTCTTATCAACAATCTAGACCTGTCTGATGAACAGCTAGAAGAGTTGGAAGATGACTTTGGGGCTTTTGAGATAGGAAATATCACAGTGGAATGTATGAATCAGTATTCTGGTGATTGGTGGTTTGTAGGTGTTCCACTATATCAAGGCGGACATATTTCAGCATTCATTGAAGATGTTAAAGATTCTGCTGGAGCTTGGAATGCTGTATTTCCTAATGTGGTGGGAGAAATTATTTGTGAGGTGGCTGTATCCTGAAATACGTCCTATCAATTGACTTCCACGTAGACGTTGAAAGCTCTCAGAAAGCTATGCAATTTGCAGAGGATATTCAGAACATCATTGCAGCGCAAATTGAAAGCCAAGAGTTGCACAAAGCTCTGGAAGATTCTTGTGTGAACGATGTCTACTGCGTAGACGATGAGTTTGATGTTTATCATAATTTGGATCAAAATAATTAAGGAGAATTAAAATGGCAGCAGCAGATTATCGACTATGTGATGTATGTGGATGTAAGACATTCTATGACTCGAATTTATATTATGATTTTGATGAGTTCCCCACTACAGGGCTGTCTCGCTTAGGAGATTGGGCAGCAATTTGCAATAATTGTGCAGACACATATGAATGCCGCGTAGTGCCTAAAACTTTTGATAAGGAAGACTGAAATGGAACTTGCAGAATTCATAAACAACCACTACGAAGACGGTGAAGTTTATTCTGAGGATGACAGCATTAGTTTTAAATGTGTAGAGCAAGGTGATGACGTTGTTGAGCACAAGATGGTGATGCAAACTTCAGTGTATAATCTTGTTGGAACAGATGAGTATTTTGAAGTGACTGAAAGCTCGTCAAATAGCGGCTACTGGTCGGACAGCGAGCGCTATGACCCTGAGTTTAGGAAAGTTAAGCCTATTAAAAAGATTGTAGAAATTATTGAGTGGAAGGATGTATAATGGAAATCAACATCGAAGAATACCTTTCCTCAGATACAATGGCTGACATTGCTGAACAAGAGTTTCGTAAATTTATTCAGCGTAAGCTGAGTTCTGAACAGGATATGCAACGGTTCTTGTCAAACACTGCTTATCAAGCTGTCAGTGAAGCTTGTGACGAAACTCTCAATATCGACATGAAAGAGCTAATCCAAAAGAATGCTCTGCGTGTTGTGAATGAACTTACTAGCTACACTGTGTTTAAATCTCCTAGTTTGTGGGATGACGACGGAAATGACATGTGGCGTTACTTGAATAAATGCCTTGCAGAGCAAAAGCCACTAGTTGCTGAGATTGTGGAAGCTAATGTACAAGAAGCTACTATCGCTGAACTAAAGGCTAACATGCAAGAATTGATTATTGAAGCTGTACAGAATCTTTATAAGGGTGTGTAATGACAACAAAAATCTACGCAATCATGAACAAAGAGACTGGCGACTTTCACACATTCAATAGTCGTTGTGCTTGGACAAAAGTAGGAAATGCTAAAAATGCTTTTGATATAGATAGACCAACTCTTGACAGACATACTTTTGACAGTTATTATTACAAGATGTATGAAATTGTTGAACTCACCGAAGCATTCTATCGTTTGAAAGGACTAGAGAAATGACATACAATGAAGACGGAAGCGTAACTTACACTAAAGACGAGCATTCCAGAGCACAGAAGAAGCTCCAATGGCTCAACTATCTTGAGATGGCTGGTGCGGATAACTCTGAAGCTTGGGATTATGCACTGGATTTGCGTGCAGAGGCGGAAGGGAGTGATGATGAATAAGAAACGCTTGATTAGCTGGGTAATTGCAATTATAATGCTACCTGTAATCCTTGTAGGATTTGTTGGGCGACTTGTATACAATTACCTTGAGTCTGGTGTTATACTTTATGAGCATTACGCTGAACAACTTGAAGGATGGATTGAGAAATGAGTAAAACTATTATTCCAGCAGGGTATCGCATCACTATCGAATCTTGGGAAAACGACGCTGATAATTATAAAACTAAACTTATGGAAGGTTTGCAGAAAGAATCTACTATGTTCTTAGTAGATTTTGCAAAGCTATTTTATAGTCAGAATAATTGGAATGGCCCAAAAGGTCATGGTAATATGTATGATCCTAATGTCAGTGAACTAGAAGCATTCCGTAAAGATTTTGAAGATATTGTGAGTAAGCACATTAAAGAGAATACAGAAGCATGTTTGTTGCAGTATTTTTATGATGACGAAAATGGTAAATTCTATGAAGATCAATCTGATGGTGTCATGGATTTGGCTTACGAGCTTGGATTGAGTGGTGGTGATTTCTACACTCGCGTACTGTCCAGTATTAAAGTGGAGTATATTCCGACAGAGATTGTGTTGAATGATGTGACAGAGGATTTTGTATGAGTAAATTCTTCTACATACCGTCTGATGCATTGCTATACATAATCCAAGACATGATTGATGAGTATAAGCTGGCTATGAAGACGAATGGTGCTAATAGTGATTACTTGTCAGGTGGTGAAGTGGCTTTGCGTGAGTTGGCTGTTCGTCTGAATTTGTGCAGCTTTGAAGATTTGCTGGATTAGCTGTACAGATAAAGTAGTGTAAATACATAAACTAAAGGAAAGAAATGATTGAAGTTATGGGTAAGGGTGGTATCGTAGCACGAGTGGTGGCTGACTCTATATCGGAGTCTGGAGTACGCTTGATGACATACGAACTAGAGTTTCACCGCTATATTCTTTCGGAATATAACACTCATCGAATGTTCTCACGTAACGCAGCATCCACGCGTGCAATTCCTCTAATTAAAATGCTAGAGCGTATTGCTGAGAATCCAGCTATGCCAATTTTCTATGGCAAGAATCAAGCTGGTATGGCTGCTGAGGAAGAACTTGAAGGTGAAGCACGAGAACGTGCTGAAGCTGTCATTCGCAAAATGCTAGACGCTTGCACAGAAGGTGTGAAAGAGCTTAATGAGATTGGCTTGCACAAACAACATGCTGGTCGCTATCTTGAGCCTTGGGGTTGGGTTAAGGGTGTTGTTAGTTTCACTGAGTATGATAATTGGGAATGGCTTCGATTAGATGGTGCTGCACAGCCTGAGATTGCAGAACTTGCACGTTGTATGCGTGAAGCTCGTGACCAGAGTGTTCCTCAACTGCTAAAGGCTGGACAATGGCATCTTCCGTATGTCGAGTGGACAATTGCTGATTGTGATGGTTCGATGTATTATAAAAATAGCTTGGGTGAGTTTGAGTTCATTACACTTGAGAACGCTATCAAAGTCTCCTGTGCTCGTTGCGCCGCTGTCTCGTATCGTGGAGTTGACTATGGACTAGAGAAGTGCTTACAGCTTTATGATCGCCTTGTAGGCAGCGAGAAGAAGCATAGCTCTGCGTTAGAGCACTGTGCTACTCCAATGCAGCCATACTCAAGTGACTACACTCACAGTGAAGCTTATGTGACAACTATTAACAGTCAACAGTCGAGTAATACTTGGCAAGAAGGTATTTCTCACGTAGATCGTGATGGTAATCTGTGGAGTGGGAACTTCAAGGGTTGGATTCAGTATCGCAAAACAATCAAGGGTGAGAATTATAGCAATGGCTAACAACATCAACAAAATCTATGACCAATATTCGTCAGAGGATTATCTTTGTTATAAGCTGAAGCCTCGCGGAGAGCTTCTGTGCGGATATTGTCATGAGCCATACATTCCAGTTTCTTCAGATGACTTTCTTGATGTGGAAGATTGCATGACAGTTTGTAGGTGTTGTGGTGAAGTTTGTCAACCGTATGAGGAAGAATGATGAAGAAGCCTGAAAATTATATAATCGGACTCATGATTTTGGCAGTGCTTGGGATCATATTTGGAATAGCTTGGGACATCAAGCAAAGCTACAGCCCTACATTCAAGCTATACAAGGATCAGTGGGAATGCACTTCAAGTCATGTTG
>JAIXXU010000231.1 GCA_027490595.1 Pseudomonadota bacterium | reverse complement strand
TTTGCAAACGCTTGGAAGAATTTCTAAAAAAAGAACTTGATAATATTAGCAATTTTGAAGATGAAGATGCCTTGGAATTTGGGCAACTTGCCTTAGGTCCTGTGAAGGTTTCTAGTTTTGACCTAGAAAAGGGTCTGCTGACATTTGAATTTAAAAATAGCTATCAAAAAGATAAATTTTATCATCAAAGTGCCGAGTTGTTTAAAAGCCAACCAGCACTTGCCAGTAAATTTTTAAAAAGTGGTGTCAGCAGTTCAATTCTTCACACTGAAACACTTCAAGTAGCACTTACTGAGATGGCATCTTTTATCAAAGAAAAATCTCCCACATCCAAAAAAGTCTATGACAAAAATTTACAAGCACATAATTTAGCCAAAAAAACAGAGAAACAGAAAAAAACTATACAAGATCTCAAAAATGAGTGGGTGAAGTTGTGGGGACAAGTAAATGAAATTTCATATGAAGAAATAGCAGAGAAAATAATTGAGCTTTTTTTTGAGTCGTACCATTTAAATCCAAAATCTGCTTTTTATGTGCCTTATTTTGTCCAATTGATGCCAGTTATTATTATTTTTGCACCCCATGATTTTTCTGAAATTCTGAATATCATTCTTCTCAATGTGCCGCTGAATTTTTATTTGTGGTGTAATATATTTTCTCGTGTAGAGCATTTTTCTTTTTTAGGAAAAATATATTATTCAGTATTCAAAGCCTGTTTTCCCAATGATTTTTTTATTTATCGCAATCATAATTTTTCCTACGAAAATAAAATGTTAGTAGAAAAAACAATGGAGGAAAATGAAAAAAAGTATAAAGTCCACATGGAAACTGGTATTGAGTATTTCAATAATAAAACGTATGAACAAGCAAAAAAATCTTTTTGTGAAGCAAAGAACTATTTCTTTTTAAGCCCCCATGTGTATCTTATGCTTTCTCTTTGTCATTATGCTGAGAACGATTTCGAAAAAACTATTGAATTATTGGTTAAAGCAAACAAATGCCCAAATATTCTGGATATAGATATATCTTCTAAAATTTTATCAAATTTTTTCAAGCAAATGAAATCAGTCAATGAAAACGTTCCTGAAACAGATCCTAATTATTATAGTCAAGATGTCATCGTGTTAAAATATATTTTACAATTTCTTATTGCGATAAAGCGCAATCCAGAAAAAATAAGTCACGATAAATTTAAGAACTGCTGTGATTTGCTTTTCGAGTCGTTTCGAAAACGAAGAATTAGTCCATTTTTTGCTCAGTGGGCTCTTGAACAACTTTCTGTTGTCACCATTGATTTATTTGTAAACGATAGAATTGATTTTAAGCAAGCATCAGCTTTTTATAATAGTTTTTTTAGCCTTTTAAGAAGTGCTTTAAAGGATTATGATTTTAGCAAGACATTCCTGAGCCAGGAATTTAAATCTACAGAATACTTTAGAGTAAATATTTACCTGTCGCACGACGAGCTTCAAAATCAAGATCCTGAGGTAACGATGGATTGTATGCAAACTAAAAACGTACAGCATACAGTATTTAACATGCTTGCTAATTTGTACGATTCTTTTGGCTCTTTTCTTGTTGCTGGTTGTGATGCCAAGACGTCTGAAATTCTTTTTGAAGGATTAAGTAGACTTACTGATAATACTCAAGAGGATAATGCTTCAATAAATGAGCATATGGCAAGAATATTGTTTGTGAAATTAATTGAATCAAAGAACGATTCGGATTTTGCAAAATTTTTTACTCCCATTGTGAAACAAGTGTCATCTTTAAGTACGGAATTTATTGAATGGGCATGCCACAAGACCCTGCAGTTATGCCTATCACAGTTTTTCCCCCATGAAACAAGCAAAATATTATTGTCATCTATTGGCAATTCTATAGTAGAGTTTGATCATAAAATTAAAGACCAATCAAAGTTAATAGAAAAAGTATTTTTTTCGAATATTTCTTCCCAATCGCTTAAAAAAGTAAACTTTTCCTCTAAAAGTCCTGAGCGATATTCTAAACCAAAAGAAGATAATCTTCATAAAACCTACAGGGCTCAAGAAAGACTTGAAAAAAGGAAAAATAATAGAAGTCTTGTCATTGAAGTTCCGTCTTTCGAGGTCTCTGAGGGTGTATTTTTATCTTTTTGTTTTGAAACGTTTGGTATTCAAAAAGATGAGTCATTGTCTAACTACGTTTTAAGACTCCAAAAGTTATGCCCACCTGATTTTAGAGATATGAGCATTCCTTTTAAGCCTGAAAACTTAGGTTCTGTTGATGAAGAAAAGAAAGAAAATGAGTCTATTGTAAATTGGAGCGTGCCGTTAAAAACCCCCTTGCTTTCTCAAACAAGAGAATTTCACAAGGCTTACAAAGAATATATTGAAAAAATTTTGTTGAAAAATGAAAATCTTGAGAATGGGTGCTTATATTCTGGTGATGTGAATAGAAATCTTGATATTACAAGAATGTTTAAACAAAATCAGAATAGCCACGTTGCCTTGATAGCTAACGAAGATGTTCCAAATATAAATACACTACCGTTTCAGCTTCAGCTAGAAGAGTTTGCTTTGTTTCTTAAGGATTTGCAAACAAAAAGAGATAAACATAAACAAATATTAGAAATAAAAAATATTTTTAATGAAATTCAAACGAAGAAAATAGAGAAAAGTCATAAAATTGTTTTTATGGTTGCTACAGTCATTCAAACTATCAAAGAAAATAAAAAATTAAAAGATGGTTTCTTCCATGACCTTTACTTTGAGTATAAAGAAGATGCTGACTATGCTTATCTGTTATTTTTTGAAGTGTTTATGGAAGATTTAAAACTAAAAATTGTCAAAGATCATATGTTATTGGACAAAATTGAATCTTATTCCTGTCAACCTGTGCATAATTATTCTGAATTGTACAAAATAAGTTTTCTTTCAAGTGATATGGAAAGTTTTCGTGGTCCTGAGAAACATATTTTTGGTGAAGGTGCAAATTGGCCTCACCTTCATGCAGCTGTTCTCAATGATAAAGGCTCTGCTGTAGAGATTCACATTTATTATGGCAATGGCAAAGATTTTTAATTCATTTTTTTCTTTACTAACCTTCAGTTTTATGATTTTTTAAGGTGTGTTCTCTAAGACACTGCAACTTTAGATGTTTTTTGAAAATTTTTTTAAA
>JAIXXU010000102.1 GCA_027490595.1 Pseudomonadota bacterium | reverse complement strand
TTTTGTCATTACTTCTTTGCGAACTTCCCTGCTTCGCGGGAAATTCGTTAAGTGTTACAGTTCAATATACGGACAATGCGGGAAATATAAAAATAGTACCCTCACCCAGCCAACTCAATCAGATTCTCAATACACCTCTGACACAGCTACAAATTACTCTAACTGGCACTATCAGTAGTTTTAGCTTCACAGATAACAATCTTACCACAAACAGCTGGGGGATAACTTTCCAAAACTCCAGCTCATCTTCAGGCACTAGCACTCAACAAGTGATTTGTACCCAAACATCACCATGCATGGGACTCAGAGTAAACACCATGCCATCAGGCATACCGGCCGCCTCAGGAACTTCACCGACATTTCAAGTTAACAATGCCAATCTAAATTTAACTGTGAGAATTACACCGGCATCAGGAAATACTACGTTCACCCTTTCTGGAACAACCCTAGCGCCTCTTCTGGCATCAAATGGAGTTAGTGTTGGATTCGTCTACACTCCCGCTGCCCAAGGTTCGTCGAGTACCAATAATTTCTTTGGTACCGACTTTGCTCTCTGGCAAGCGGATAACGGAGCATTTATCAATCCACCAACAGTGGCCGGAAAAAATCAAAGTATTATAGCCAGTGATGGAGCTTTCGTTGTTACCAATTTGAATCCACCTAAGGATACAAGTGCTGTATGTCCATTTAATACATCTTCCAATAGCTGCACAAATGATGGTTCAACTGCACAAAAACTAAGCACAACAGGTAATAATGCTTTGAGTGGCTATGTGATTGGTTTTTGGCGCGACCAAGACTGCCTCAAAGGAGGATTCAAATTTAGCCCAAATTGGATGGCCTACAATTTTGCTCAGCCTTCACCAAGCTACTCGTGTTCTTACACTCCTTATTCTTTAAATTTTAGCACGGGAGGATTTTCATCTTTACTTGGCTGTAGCGGAATAAGTTCTATACCATTTCTCTCAGGAAGTATCACTCCAACGGCTGATACTGCTGCCATTCCCTATATCACCACAAATCCAAAAATAGATTTGCAAAGAATGATTCAAAATCCAGGTACTCCGTTCACCAGTCCATCTAATGATAGTTGCATTAGTTATGTGTATGTGCCCTCTTCGCAAAAAAGCTGGAGCAAAAGTGGTATAAAAAACGGAGATGTATACGGTGTTGTCGTTTGGGCTCTCAACTCAGCCATAGATAGCTCATATTCAGTCCCTTCTTACAGCCTAGCCCATTCGTATATTTATTATACAACTGGAGTTACCTTTGAGCTTGCTAGCCTTGCTAAAAATCCCAGTTTATCCAAATCTGCAGACTGCTTCGTAGTTACAGCCGCCTCTGGAGACACAAACAGCAAATCCGTTTTTTATTGGCGTGTCCTAAGAGACTCTTACCTTTTACCACTTGGTCTAACAAAATTTTATTACTCTCATGCTCAAAACTGGGCTCAATGGCTCAATCGACATCCTCACTTGAAACCCGCCCTGAACTATTTCTTTGAAAAATCTGGATATGGGTTATATCATTTTGGTGAATTCATCAAAGAAAAGTCAACGTTAATCAAAGAAAAAAGCAATTTGTTTTTTAACAAATTAAGCATCATTCTATTTCCTGAAGCTCAAGCTCAAGAAGAAAATCCACTGTTCGAAGAAAACCCAAACAACAAAATAAAGTATGGTTTTCATCAAAAAGAAAATAGTTTACAACAAGATATCCCTGTAGTTATCGAAGAAAAAATGGAAAAAGATCCTTTTTTCCATGTGGAACGAGACACTCTAACTCCTAAATACTCAATCAATATTACCGGTGGTATTTTGTTTCCAACATACGATTCTGCAACTTACGATTCCTATTATTCCTCACAACCAAGTGTTTTAGGACAAATTGGTATTTCATACTTTCCAAAATGGTTCGGATCGTTCGGGTGGTTTGCTGGCATGAAAGGACGTTATCTCGGAAACTCACAAACAGCCAACTCAAATGTTTTAGGAACAAATCAAACTTATTCTCGTAAATTTTATGCAATTAGTGCCCTCGCAATAACTGGTGTGCAGTATCGCTCCACAAATTTCATTTATATTCAACCTGGTGTTTATTTGGGTGCTGGAATGAATCGATTTAGAGAAGATGCCTCCGCTCAAGCATCAACAGCAAGCGCCGTGGGCGTTGTCTTCTACAGTCCTATTTATGAAATAGGAACTACACTCGACTTTAGTCTGTCTCATATGACTAACCAAACAGAAATTGACAAAGGCGATTGGCTGAACGATGTTTTACTGCGTCTTGAAGCTGTCTACAATTCTAATCCAACATCCTCGCTTTCTACAACTGGTTACTTCTTAAATGCAGGATTTGCATTTTTAATTAATTGAGTTGAAATCATAAAAATACAAATCAAATTCAATTCTTAGATATTTATCCAATCAATTATTACGGCGTAACATTTTCCTCTTCATGAAGCCAATTTAGAAACACTACAGCCCTGTCTTTTGTGAAAATTTAGTTTAAAGTAAAAAAAAAGAAAAATGGAGTGAAAAAGTGGATTTTAAAGAATTTATAGCCCAAGAAGGGCTTAAAAAAATGGCTTTGATACACCTAAAGTCAGCCAGTTTTTCCTTACTTATTTATCTCTACAATGAAATTGTTTCTGGCATTAACGAAATCATTTCAAGCAAAAAAGAACTTTCTGTATTGTTGGGATGGAATGAAAAACAAATTTCTGATGCAATCCACGAACTAAAATTTCGTCATTTGATTCAAGTAACTGAAATTCAAGGAAAACCATTGCGACTCAAGCCTCAACTGAATTTTGAGCTTTGGAATTTAACCTCCGATGAAAAAGCTTCAACCTTTGAACCCGAATTAAAATCTAATTTATTCGACAATTTGGAGCCTAAATCTTCTATTTCAGCTGTTGATTTACAAAATCAAAATACTCCCATTCCTTTTCCTAAATTTCAAAAAGAAGATTTTGAAGATACGTTTGCTCCTGAAATAGAGAATAAGAATTTAAACGATTTTTTAGCGTTCAAAGAAAAAAATGAAGCCATCGATCAGCAAATTCGACAACTTGCTATTCATGAAATGGAGAAAATCCAGAAGGAAGAAAGAACAATTTCTAAAGACGAAGAACTTCTTCTACATATTCTTATCAAACATCACCAGCCTCGAAAACAACTTGCGATTGCTGTGCGTTCAAATCTTTATTATCCAAATTTAAAATCTTTCCTAAATATGGTCAGCATCTTTTCAGAAAAAAATTAAAGGAGAATTCTATGAGAAATTATGTTTTCGGTTTGGCATATGTTGTATCTGCGTCAATAAGTTCATTTGCTGTAGCCCAACAAATGCCAACCAGTTCTGAGGCTCCTAGCGCGTCTGTTATTAGAAACTATAAAATAGATCATGCTCATTCCAAGATATCTTTTACCGTAGCTCACCTTGTTGTAAGTTCAGTAACCGGTGAATTTAAAAAATTTGAAGGAGGGTTTAAGTTTAACCCTGCTGATTTCTCAGCTACATCAATTCAAGCTACGGCAGATTCTGCGAGTGTCTATACTGGGTCTGAAAAAAGAGATGAACATTTGAGAAGTCCTGACTTTTTTGATGTGAAAAAATATCCAACATTCACATTTGCATCCACAAAAGCCACAAAAATTGATGGCAAACATAACGAATTTGACATACTAGGAGACTTGACTCTTCGGGGTGTCACTAAACCAGTTGTATTTCACACCACGTACAAAGGGGGCATTAAACTTGGCGATGGCATTGTTCAAGCATTTAAAGCTTCTACAAAAATAAATAGAAAAGATTTTGGAATTAAATTCAATACACTAATTGAAGGAACTCCAGCAGTTGGTGATGAAGTAGAAATAACAATTAATATTGAAGGTAAAAGTGAAATTGCTAAACTAAGCCAAGCTAAAAAATAATTTACTTGCTTAAATAGCATAGTAAATCAAATTGCGTAGTGCCTGGAAGCGTGTCATAAGGTTCAATGAAAATAGGCTTAAACCCTTTTAAATACAAAGATGAAATTGTATCTAAAAAGCCTTCACCAGCTAATCCCGAAACTAGAAACGTATTTGGAGAGAGCGAATTAAGTTGCTCAATAAAATTTTCATCTAATCCTTTTTTACCCAAATGGGCAATAATTCCTTGCGTTTGAAAGAACGTCAAAGAGGATAAACTTTTACCATTAACGCAGTGAATTTCATGGCCCCGAGAGCGTAAACACCGAGTTAAAATACCTAACCCAGGATTAATTTCTAGTAACGGGCCCTTGAGTGAAGACAGGTTCACCATTTCAAGAATTCTAGCTTCTAGCAAAGAGCTCATAGGTGAATAAACAGGAAAATCTAGGCTTGGACCAAGTTTAAGATCTAAATTATGGAGCTTCTCTTC
>JAIXXU010000011.1 GCA_027490595.1 Pseudomonadota bacterium | reverse complement strand
TGGCATATAGCTACTTGCTAAAAGAATTATTTCACTTGGGTTTTGGGGTTGTAAAATTTCTTTTGGTACAGGTATTTTTTCTCGTTCTTTTTCTGTAAGTAGAGTGTGTCTTATAAAAAATAATGCCTCACCAAGTAATTGTTCAAACTGTCTAATATGGTTTTCGTCATCACTTTGAAAGCCGCAGTTTTTTAAAAATGTCTGGCATCTTTTTTCATCGCTGATATTTAAATTTCTTAAATGGTAGTTTTGTCTAATTCCCAGGACGGCTTCAATTTCTTGCCATGGCATATCCCATGTATGGCTACTCAAGGTCATCTCCTAAAATAAAATTTCGGATATTTATTTTCTTATCACAGCAACACCAATTACTACAGTCCTTAAAGTATGCAAATTTCTGGGTCCATTGGACAACTCCAATGTTTCTGGGGTATAGCTTGGTGAACTTGAGGGTGAAATTCCAACACTGTCGCCCCTTCCAGGCCTTAGGGAACGCGTCTTCCCCATATCGCATTAATTTTGTGGACTGGTTTTTGAGTTTAGCCTGTGCTACTCTCTAACCTCTATTTTAACAATTTAAGGAGCAGACATAATGACAAAGCGACAGCTTTTTTTATGTGCCGCGTTAAGCGTTTCTCTGCTCTTGACCGGATGTTTTTCGCCTTCACAAGGCAGTGAAAATTTAGTTTTGAAAGGTACTTTTTCTGACGAAGTTGTCACTCTGGACCCTAGATTTTTAGCTAGACAAAAACTTGCTGAAAAAAACTTCTTTGGTGGTCATTCTGATAATCACGCCGCTGTTCCCTATGGAACTGATGATGATGATGAGTCTTTAGTGCCAGACAATACGAATTTAGCTGAAAACAGCTCACCTATCCGACAAGAGTTTCGTGATTTTGAAATGATTTGGCCTACCAAAGGTCGTCTCACAAGTCTATTTGGGCGTCGTGTTTTGGGACATAAAGCGCGTCAGCATGCGGGCATTGATATTGGAGCTGCGAAAGGCACACCGATCACAGCAGCAGCAGATGGTCAGATACTGTTTGTTGGCCGCAAGAGAGGCTATGGTTTTTCAGTAATTATTGCCCATGATAATAACCATGAAACTCTTTATGCTCACATGAGTCGCATGGTTGTTCGTCCTGGACAGTTTGTGACACGTGGAAAACTCATAGGATTTGTGGGCAAGACTGGTCATGTCACGGGAGCAAATTTGCATTTTGAGACGAGAATCAATGGCATTGCTTACAATCCTATGGAATTTTTGCCTTCTGGTTTAAGAGGTAAAATTCGAGTTGGTATGCAAACACCATCTGCTGCGGAGCAAAAAAAATTCTACACTGAGCGCAGTCGTTTTGCTTTCCAAAAAGAATAAAATAAGTTAGAATGAAGTTGTATCTTATTGATTTCTTCAAGCAAGGAAATAAAATTTATGGTTGTAACTTCAACAAGAACTATACCGAATCAGAGTCCGAGATTTTCTTCGCGTTCCTCTCCAAATGGTAAAAGTGAAGCGTGTGGCCATGATAATCTTGAGCTTCCTGAATTTCATGACGTTCCACTTTCTATGGAGCAATTTGCAGACACCAAGGTTGCAGATTTTAAAATACGAGCTAATTTCTTCAGAAATAAAATCCTTGCCTCTCATGACTCCAAGGGACTTTATAGTGAGTACTCAAACTTCTGTAATTCTTTAATGCCCAAAGAGTTAAAGCCTTCAAGTAAATTGAACCCTGTATGGGTTTTTTGTCTCAAAATTCTTGATTCCTGCTCACTATTTTCATCATTTAAAAGGAACCTATTGTCTGAAAAGTTAATCGATCTCATTCATGCATGTGAAACTCTAGATTCTCAAATCGTCGAACAAGCTAACTTTATTGTAAATGATATTCAGATAGCGACAAAAAAAGTTTGTGAGATGCTGAAAAGACAACTTTCTGGAGAGTATTTAGAACCTTCTCTAGAAACTACTGTGCGTAGTTATTTAGACGATTTTTGTGCGCTTAAAGAAGATCCCTTGATATCACAGCATTATTTTGCTGTAGAAGCCATTGAAGGTTTTGAGATTTTACTTCAAGGAATTACTACACTGTATGAAGTTAATAAACCAAATTTAGTCATCTCTGCTATTGATGTCTATAATGGTTTTGACAAGGCTGCCACAGCTCTTGAAAACCTAAAACATCCCGCTCAAGATAATGATAAGCCTCCCTTAAGCTATGGTGCTGATGAGTTGAAACATATTCTTAGCTTCTTACCCCTTAGTGATGATGACCTTGTTAAAAAAATAAGTGAGGAAGTTTTATCTGCACAAACAGTGAATACTCCTTCGTCAGAGATCGATGTCATTATCCAAGAATACTCTCCCACTTCTATCAATGATTTTATTGAATCCGTGAAGGCTCTTCGTGATACTCTCGACTCTTTCATAGAAAGCTGTTGTTCTATACCAGGGTTTTCCAAAAAAATGTCCTTTTCTATGTTTCCAGGTATTCCCAAGGATGAGGTGCCCCACCTTATAAGCGAAATCCTTGCTCCTTTCTTTGCTAACCCTATACTTCCTAATGTTGATTCTGGAGAACTCGAGTATAAGGTTCTGTCCGTTATTACATCCGTTCCTTATTATCTTTTAGACACCAATAAGCAAAAGCCTAATTCTCAAAGTGAAGCCTCACATCCTTTGTAATCTTCTCTAATTTGCGTTTCTATTTTCTCTTCGATAAACAATATGATATACAATTTTTTTTTAGTTGTTTCTTTATCAACAACCAATTTTTTTATTCAAGGTACTACCCATGAAAAAATTTTTTCTTGCTGCTGTGATCCTTCTAACTTTATTGGCAGCATACATGCTTTCACGAGAAAAGCAGCAAGGGTTAATGATCGGTGTTGTTGTTCCCGTACAGCATCAAGCCATGGAAGAAATTGTG
>JAIXXU010000058.1 GCA_027490595.1 Pseudomonadota bacterium | reverse complement strand
TATAATCTGGACTTTTTAATAAAAATTTAGGTTTCCATTGTAAATTGATTGCCGTGCCAAAAAAAATAGAATGAAAACCGTAGGAAGATCGAATTTTATCAAAAACAGAAAATAAGACTCGTTCTTTTTCAATGTCTCGATCATCAAACATATGTGAGGGCAAGTTTGAGTGCGGCCTTAAACACGAAAAAATGACTCCACATTTTTTATAGTCATAGCCAGGCTTAAATACGCTTTTTAACTCCTGTTGCAATATATTCATAATGTAAATGTCACTGGAGGTGAATAAATTTAGATTAATTTTCTTATATAAATGATATTGTTTTTTTACTTTAGAAAAAGGATTCGTGCGAAAATAAATCGTTATAACGGAACAATCCACTCCTTGTTTCCTCAATTTTGCGCACCCAGAAGTCACAAAGTAAGAAAATGGACTCAATAATTCATCGAAAGTGTTGATGCACTTTGCAAAACTTCTTGTCACACGGATAGATTTTTTAGGTGTAGACTGGTCTCCCCATTCCAAAACGGAGATACCTTTAAGCTCTTTCTGAATATTCGCACCGACAACAGTGAGGTGTTTTTTAAGCCATTTTTCATCAACATCTCGCAATTGCTTTGCTGTTCGAATACCCCATTTTTTTAAAAATCTACTCAATTGGCGCCCTATTCCCCAAACTTCTTCTACATCAAAAGAAGACAGAACCTGGTCTATGTGAGAAGGATCAATCAAAGCACAAACACCCTGATATGAAACATCTTTTTTGGCGATGGCATTGGCCATTTTAGCCAACACTTTTGTATAAGAAATACCAACACCACAAGGTATATCAATATTTTTTAGTATTGTTGATTGAATTTTTTTTCCGTATTGTAAATAACATCTAAAGATTTCTTCATCAGTTAAACTATTTTCATCAAGAGAAATCTGGCAAAAAGCTTCATCAATAGAATATACATCTATACTGGTTGAAAGTTGTGATAAAAGACACATTAATCGATGAGACATATCCCCATACAAAGAAAAATTTGAGGAAAAAACGTTTACTTTTTGTTCTTCTAAAAGATGGCGAAGTTCAAATGCCGGTTGCCCCATTTTTATTCCCAGATCTTTAGCCTCTTGACTGCGAGAAATCACACAACCATCATTATTTGATAAAACAACAACAGGTAGGCCATGAAGTTTAGGATTAAATACACGCTCGCAAGATACAAAAAAATTATTACCATCTATAAGTGCAATCATAGATAAACGTGGATAACGCTTGTTATCACTCCCCAAATTTGAAATTCGTCATCTTCTGTTACCTGAATTTTTTGAAACCTTTTATTTGCAGGCAAAAGAAAAAGTACATTATTTTTATCGCGCAAAAACTCTTTGATAGTGAACTCTTTATTTAAAGCAGCCAGTACAATATCCCCGTTTTTAGGAAATAGAGATTTATCAACAACAACAAGATCACCAGGAAATATGCCTCGATCTTGCATAGATTCCCCCTCTACTCTGGCAAAAAAAGTAGCCGCAGGGTGCTTTACTAAATAAGTATTGAGATCAATTTTTCTATCCGCGTAATCTTCTGCAGGGCTAGGAAAACCAGCTACAACCGGTGACAAGGCTATAGGTAACTCTAACTTATTGCTCAAATCAGGAATTGCGTAAATCATATCCACCTCAATAACCATACATATGTATGGTTATATGATTTCAAAAACTTTAGCAAGAGAGTTGCCGTGAAAAATCGTGACAAAAACTTATCTAAAAGAAATTATTTATAATTATTGAATAATTTTAAGAAAATAAAAAAACTAATTACTCGCTAAATATCAGCAGGAAGGCCATTCAGCTGATTTTGGATTGAGTTGCTGAAAAAAATTTATGTATGATTTACGAAATTTTAGATAGAAACACGCTGAGCATATGCACAAGATTGCTGGTAGCACAAAACCAAGAATAATAGCAAAAAGAGGAATAGACAATACACTTGCAATCAAGCAAACAGAAAGAAGAAAATAGATAACAACAGTGACTAAAAAAACAATGCCCAATAAAACCGAGAAACAAAGCTTTCGGCGTGATAATTTTTTCATTTGATCGGTCAACTTGGTGGAAGGCTCCAACATAATACTTTTGGGCTCTTCTACAGGATTATCAACAGTAGTTTCCTTCAACGAAGTTCCTCCAACCAAATCATTAACATCAGGTATGCTACCTTTACGAGAAGCAGGTTTGACTTCAGGGCTATCTACTGATTGAAACGATGGAGGTAAAAGCGACTCTTCCTGTACAGTATTTTGAGGTTCTTCCACAGAAATATCAATAGCAACTTCACTCGTATGAAGCTCAGACTGGTGATGAGACAATTCAGGCGTACTCTCAGAAAGTTTGCGAGGCATAGATGGAATACTCAAAACACAGGGAGTAGAATTTCCAAAGCAGCAACTGGAGAGAGAAAAAATAATTTGTGAAACAGATCCAAAATTTGGTCTTCTACGCTGAATAGGTTTTATCATTCTTGAAGATAAAACATCTGTTGAAGTGCCAGGTATGGCTAAGTCTGGCGGAGATGACAAACTACGATCATGACATGGGGAGGGTTGCTGTTGATGAGCCAAAGAGGCGATACCAACAAAACGGCTAACTGTTTTAGAACGATTAACTGTTTTAGAACGATTACCTGTTTTGGAATTTTGTTGGCCAAAAATTGGTGCTCTATGACAGGGCATGCAAGACGTTCTGGCAGAGGCATTTTTTTGAGTCATAAATCACTTAAAAAAAAAGCCCTAATTAGGGCTATTTGAGAACAGAGGGAATAAAGAAAAAAAAGGCTGCACAGAGCTACTCTTCCACACTTAAAAGTGCAGTACCATTGCCGCAGGCGGGCTTGACTTCGGAGTTCGGAATGGGATCCGGTATTTCCCCGCCGCAATCAGCACAGCCAATACGAGGCTAATAAATCAGAAAAACAAACACAGAGCAAGAGAGAAAGCAGATTTTTTTTCGAAAGATGATACATACACGAGAGAATAATTTTAGTGGTATTTTAAAGAAGTGATTCAGGCCATTAGTAGTGGTCAGCTCAACGCCTCGCAGCGCTTACACACCCACCCTATCAAACTCGTCGTCTTCGAGTGCCTGAGAGAATTGCTTCTCAAAGAGTTCATCTTAGGATCAGTTTCCCGCTTAGATGCTTTCAGCGGTTATCTTTCCCGAACATAGCTACCCAGCGGTGCCACTGGCGTGACAACTGGTGCACCAGAGGTTCGTCCAACCCGGTCCTCTCGTACTAAGGTCAGATTCCTTCAACTCTTTAGCGCCCACGACGGATAGGAACCGAACTGTCTCACGACGTTCTGAACCCAGCTCGCGTACCACTTTAATTGGCGAACAGCCAAACCCTTGGGACCTACTTCAGCCCCAGGATGTGATGAGCCGACATCGAGGTGCCAAACACCGTCGTCGATGTGAACTCTTGGACGGTATCAGCCTGTTATCCCCGGAGTACCTTTTATCCGTTGAGCGATGGCCCTTCCATGCGGAACCACCGGATCACTAGGACCCACTTTCGTGTCTGGTCGACCTGTCGGTCTCTCAGTGAGGCTACCTTCTGCCCTTGCGCTCGACGCCTGGTTTCTATCCAGGCTGAGGTAACCTTTGCGCGCCTCCGTTACTCTTTGGGAGGCGACCGCCCCAGTCAAACTGCCCACCAGACACTGTCCCTAGGCCCGGTTCAGGGCCCAAGGTTAGAATTCTCAAATCTACAGGGTGGTATTTCAACGGCGACTCCTGCGCAGCTTGGACCACGCTCTCTCAGTCTCCCACCTATCCTACGCAGAATGTCCCGAAAATCACTGCCAAGTTGCAGTAAAGGTTCATGGGGTCTTTCCGTCTT
>JAIXXU010000182.1 GCA_027490595.1 Pseudomonadota bacterium | reverse complement strand
CCCCATGCATTTGCATTGCAATATTCATACACTTCCAGTTTGCTTCAGTGCAATAAATTTTACAAATTGCCGCTTCAGTACTGTAGTCATCAGATTTTATGTCAACTAAATTCGTTGTAAAGTAGGTGACAGCCTCGCAAGCATATATGTATTTATTCATGTCCACCATCATGTTTTTAATGATGTCAAACTCAATCACAGAATGCCCAAAGGCTTTCCTGTTGTTAGAATATGAAATACACTCGTCAAGGACTGATTTCATGGCTCCAATGGACCCTCCGGCTAGGCCTAACCGTCCTTGGTTTAAAATAGCCATTGCAATTTTAAAGCCTTCTCCAGGTTTTCCAAGCATATTTTCAATGGGAACCTTAACATCTTTTAAAAATATTTCGACCGTAGAAGAGGCTTTGATTCCAAGCTTTTGCTCTTCATGGCCGTGCGTTACGCCTCCCATGTCTCTGGTGACTAAAAAAGCGGATATCTTTTCTTTTCCATCGATATCTTCTTTGGCAAATACGGTAAAAAAGTCTGCTATTGCGCCGTTAGTAATCCAGAGTTTTGAGCCGTTGATAATATAGTGGTCAGAGTTTTTTACGGCCTTTGTTTTTATACCTGCGGCATCTGATCCTGCTCCGGGTTCGGTGAGGGCAAAAGCCGCAATCATCTCCCCGCTAGCTAGTTTTGGCATATATTTTGATTTTTGCTCTTCAGACCCAAAAAGATAAAGGCCTTTAAGTCCAATGGAGCTGTGCGCTCCAATGGTTATTGTGACAGAACTGTCGATTTGATTAAGTATTTCAAGGATTCTTGTATACATGGTTTGAGATAGTTCACTGCCACCATATTTTTCTGGAATGATTAAACCAAAAAGTCCCATTTCTTTTAGACTTTTGATGACATTGTCAGGGATCTTCTTATCATGGTCTAGCTTGAGGCTGTCTATATTTTGTTTCGCCCAATCTAAAATTGATTGAGACATGAGGTGAAATTCATTTTCACGAGGAGTTTCAAATAAAGGATAATGATGTAAAAGGTTTTCAGGCAAATGGCCGTTAAAAACTTGTTTCATTAAGCTTGAGCTTATTTGGTTTTGGGTCAAAGGCATTAAGGCAACCTCCTTCGCATGGAAGAAATATGTAGATTGTTTTATTTTGAAAGTTTATCCCACATAGGATAAAGCCTTTGAAGGAGTAAATTTGCCTTGGCAAGGTTATTTTTCTTAGAACAAATTTTCCTAATAGTTTATCCTTGATATGTTTCAGAAAGGCAACAAAATGGTTCAGTTAGTAGTTGGTTTAAAATCGAATGATTTAAAAATTATTCGAAAATATGCTTTTCAATATCTTTATCAACAAGAAATCAACCAACAATTTTTTTTACACTTTTCTTCTTTGAATGACTTTTTTTCTCAAACAAATGTCTCAGCAGAACACAGAGAGTCATTAAGATATTTTTTGGAAAAAATTTTCGCAATGATTGAACAAATTGATAATATCATTGAAGCACATACAAAAAATTGGAAATTAAGTCGAATAGCAAAAGTAGATTTAGCACTTTTAAGGATAGCTTGTTACGAATTGATAGAAAGAGTTGATACTGATACTCCTGTTATTATTTCCGAAGCTGTAAGCTTAGCAAATGAATTTGGAAGTTCTCACTCATATGCATTTGTGAATGGAGTATTAGAAGCTATTTCTGCAGAAATAAGAAAGAAATTACCATGAAAGAAGTCTTCCTTCTTGAAAACCTTCTCTCTTGCCGGGATTATTTATTTGATTTTCAGAACAAGGATAACGTTGCAGTAGAAGATCTCATGGGAGTTAGCCATTTTTCAATTGAGGCACAAGATCTCATTTCTGGTGTGGGAGTCAAGGTATGTTGTCGTCCACTTTTTCTTGAAAATGAGCTTATAGATTGCCTTGTAAAAGGTTACATCTCGATGGAAGAAAATGAACCTTTATTTATTCAGTGCGATGCTAGTGAAGAGAACCTAGGTATACGTCGGTGGCTGTGTTTAAGTCTTCCCAAGAATCAATCACAAAGAATTAGTAAGGAAAGGTTCAAAGCTCCTAAACACTTTCTTGAGAAAGAGCTCCTGGATGATTTTGTAACTACGTTCTTATCTTCATTTCTTGAAAAGTTTGGTTCACTAAAATGCAAGGCTATTATTTTTGTTTTTGATTTTGCTAAAATGCTTCATGAAAGTGGCGTTTTAATAAATTGGGAAAAACAAGAACACGTCGAAAAAGCAATTCAGAATCTTATTGAGGAAGTTCTGCATTTTTTTTCTAATGTTAATCTTTTTTGCAAAATTTTTATTGTCCCTTCAGAAAAAAAACACTATTCTTTTATGATAAATTCAAGTTATCGCATCAAGCGAGAACTTTGTCATTATGCAGAAGATTTAAAATTTTGTATTTAGTTAAACTCAATGTAACATTAGTTTTATAAAATTCGTTTTTCTGACATTTTTCAACCAGTCATAGGCATTTTTTTCGCGGTAGCCTTTTCAGCATGAGCTAGAATGCGCTGAATTGCATGGGGAATAATAGAAATGCTGGCATACAAGAAAACCAATTTTATACTAATTTTTATAGTGTTATGTTTTCCTCAATATGACTTTAATTCTTATGCAAGCGATGCAAATCATAAATTACCTGTATCTTTGCCGCCGGAAAAACAACTACTCCCAATCAAGGGAATCATTCACACTCCTCCAGGCACCGATCCTAGCTCAATCACTGTAGAAGTAGCCGCCTTTGCTGGTCTTCATGTTCAAGATAAAAGAGTGTTTACTTCGCCTTCCACTTCAGGGGCCTTTTCTTTTGAAGAACTTTTCCCTCGCAATAGTTCTCTTTTTCTTATGTTTTGGGATAAAAATGGTGTCTTAAACACGAGGATAATGCCCGTTTATGTTGGCGAAGATGATCAAAAAATTCTCCAAGTTACACTAGATAGAGCTGATGTCACTCAGACTGTAGCAAACTCTTTCTCTGTGAATCATGATTTTACTTCTGCAGGCTTTTGTGGAAAAATTGTTGGAATACAAAAAGAAGTATTAAATGGCTCTGAAATATTTTTAGAAGGAAGTTCTTCTGGTGTAGAAAAAGGTCATTATTTTTCTGACAAAGGTTATCCCAGTGTTCGGCAAGAGACTCTTTCAGAAAATGGATCCTTTTGTTTTTTTAATTTAATTTCTCAAAATAAAAGTGATTTTTATAAACTACATCTTAAAACAGTTGATAGACAGTCAAAGACTTTTCCCTTATTTCTTCCTCCCTATACATTTCCGACAAATATTGAATTTGATGCTAAGTCTAGTTTATTTAAAAAAGTTTCTTTTCCAAAAAATATAAATAATACAGATAAAATATTCTTGTATACTAGTTCAGACTATTCAGAAATACCATTTAAAAAAGATAATTTGATTTTTTTTCCTGTCAGCAGTGAATTTACATACGTAAATTTCAGACATCTAGATTTTGAATCTTTGAAATTTTTTGCATTGTTTGCCAAAAATGAGCTTCTCAAAAATCTTGATCCTAATCCTTATGATCAAATTAAGTACGGGGCTACCTACATCAGTAAATCCAAACCACTAGCTATTAATTTTTTAAATTTAAAAGAACTACCAGTTAAGCTACTGTCCTATTTAAATCAAGAGAGCTCGTCTAATTTTGGTTCTATATTTCTAGATT
>JAIXXU010000253.1 GCA_027490595.1 Pseudomonadota bacterium | reverse complement strand
TGCCCGAGTAGATATGGAAGAAGGTTACAACAGACGAATTGATGGCATATCGGGTGTTTTAGGAAGTTTCCAAGACAGAGGGGTAACAGGCTCCGCCATTATGCATGCTGGTAGGGAAGTCCATATTTTTGTTGACAGTCACAAAGTTAAAAACCAGGAAATTACCGAACTTGCTCAAGATATCGCCCAAAAATTAGAACAAGAAGTAGAATACCCAGGACAAATAAAAGTTACCGTTATCAGACGAACAGAAATTACTGAGGTGGCATGATTTTCTCCATCGGTAAATTTAAAGAAATTTCTTTAAATTTCTTTCATCTACTTGGGCCAGTTGGCTTTCGCTGGTTTTTAATCAGCTTAGCTTCCTCTTTTGGCATAGCAATTATAGAACTTTCTTTATCAGCCGTTATTCAACTACTTTTGATAAGCTTCGGCATTTTACCACAGCCACAAACTATTTTTTATACAAAGTTCATCCCCCATATTTCTATTTTGTTTGTCATAAGTATATTATTGCCAATAGCTATTATTCGCTTTTTTATACAATTAACTTGTACACAAACCATATCCTACTTGAAGGATTTGGTAGTCCATAAGCTTCGCCAATCTTGCATTTATGATGTATTTTTTGCCAATGAATCTTCCGCAAGACTATCATCTTCCATAAATTTTAAATTAGGCGAAATCATTGGGAAAGCATCTGAATTTACCTTTAATTTTTCAATGCTTTATTCAATGATAGCACAAAGCGCTTTACTCATAATCACCATGTTTTTTTTAGCATGGAAAGAATCTTTACTAAGTCTTCTTGGTATTTTAATTATTTCCAATATAATTTTGTCTATTAATAAAAAAGTTTCTAAAATTGCTAGAACTATCCCTGAAAAGCAAAATCTACTAAACAGAAAAATTGAAAAAATTGTTCGTAATTTTATTCTCATTAAGCTTCTTAAGAAAAGGGATCAAGAATATTCGAAAATAGAAAAATTAGTTACAGAATACTCAGCAAAATCAACTCAAGCTAGCTTCCTTAGCAATGCAGCCGCTCAACTCGGTCCCGTTTTAGGGATTTCTTTGCTCGTCATTGTAATATTTTGTAGCCAAACTTTTTGGCACACAAAACCGCTCACTCTAATTTCCTTTATTTATTTACTCGCACGATTTGTACAAAGTCTATCTATATTATCTGGTTATTTTGGAAACGCGATGATCACACTCCCTCAATTCAGAATTGCCATAGATATCATCAATGTCAGGGACGAAAACCCTGTTAAATTCTCTGTTGTTGGTTCAATAGACGAAAAAAACTCCCATTTAAAAACAAACAAGGAGCCCAGTAGCTCACACAAAAACATTCATAGCCCCTCGCTGTCTCTTTGCCACGTAGAATTTAACTACTCAACGTCTAGCAATCTAATTCGCGACCTAAGCTTCAACGTTGAAGCAGGACAACAAGTAGGCCTCATTGGGGAAAGCGGATCAGGAAAATCGACTATTCTTATGCTTATTTTAGGAATTCTAAAACCAAACGCAGGAAAAGTTTTTATTGACGGCTTTTCACCTGAAAAATATATGGAAGTCCAAGAACATCGCATAAGTTATGTGGGCACAGAACCATATTTGTTTGCTGGCTCGATCCGAGAAAACCTAACCTATGGAACCCCTCCTAAAACTGATCAAGAACTTGAAAAAATACTGGAAGACGTCTCTTTAGGAAACTTACTCATAGAAAAAGGGTTAGATTACAGCATCACTGAAGACCTGAGCAGTCTTTCTGCGGGCCAAAAACAAAGACTTTGTTTGGCAAGAGCTCTTCTGAATGAGCCTGTTTTACTCATTCTCGATGAATCCTCAGCTAATCTAGATGAACAAAATGAAAGAATTATGGCTGATGTCCTTAGCCACTATAAAGGCAGGTGTACAACATTAATTGTTTCCCACAGGCAAGGAATACTGCACTATGCTGATAAAATCATAAATATTGACAGGGAAAGAAAAAGTACGCAGCAGAAGGAAACTATCTAACAATTCTTGGGATTAATTGTATGGATTAATTTTAAAGCGTTTATTCAAGTCATTTAAATTTGGATCACTACTAAAGTATTTGTAAAATTCAATATTAGAGACTCTAATTATCACGTCTTTAAATATTTTTTTAAAATCATAAATTTCATCAGATACACGGCTTTTAAAGGAACGAACCTGTTCATTAGGAAGCTTTGTAACGTAAGCAAAACTTTTAAAAAATAGTTCAAAGAGCATCGAAACACGTTTTTTTTGAAATACCTTATCTTTTTTGGCTTGTGCATCTTCAAAATCATGATCACCATGACTGAACTCTTTTGAAAGCTTTTCCAACAAATCTATTAAAATTCCAGCATATGTTTCTAAGTAAAAAGAATCATTAATTAAATTATCAAAATTGAAAAAGTTTTGCTTCAAATAATTTTCTACATTCTCAAACAAAACATAATCAATTTTATCTGTATAAACCAATACAAAAATAGGAGCTATGATATCAAAAAATTTTATCAAAGGTTCTTGGGAATAATACCAGGATATTTTCCCAATTTTAGGAAAAAAAATAGAACTGGAGGAAATCGAAGAACGAGTAAAATACTGATTCAAAGCTTGGGCAAATTTGGCAGCTTTTTCAAAATATTCTGGAGATTCACAGTGCGACTTTACTTCAGCAAGTTCCTTACTTGTTTTGTCAATCTCATCGCAAAATGGATGACTCAATTTTTTTCGATCTTTTACAAATTCTTTGCCGCTTTTAGCATCAAGCACATAAGCCAAAAGAACATCCACAACATTGCTGATGGATGTTAGCTGCTGAAGAGGAGGTCCTGTGAACCGAGAGTGAGGTGAGGAATCACCGGACAGAGACTCTTCAAAAAGGCTAGGCAAAAAACTAGTGT
>JAIXXU010000185.1 GCA_027490595.1 Pseudomonadota bacterium | reverse complement strand
TTGATTTCTACCTAGAAAAAATTCAGGCGCTTGCTCCAGTAGCTGCGGAAGTTTAATTTTATTGTCAGCGGCTAGAAGTACATCAGATGGAAAGATAGGATCGCATGAAATTTCCCAAGATTCTCCAATACGAGAGGGGATGCTTTCTAAAAAATCCGGAAAGTATTTTTTCTTGAGTTGAGAAATTTGTTTGCCAGCCCAAGGGGTTTTAGTAACCGGTATAAAATGGAACGGATCGCACTTGTAAAACGGCAAAGGCGTGTTTTTTTCACTGGTAGATTCATTCATAAATCAAATCCTATTGTTATTTTATTGAGAGATTTTGAGAATAAAATGAAGAGCAAGGGTGTAGCAGTAGGGCCCGAAGCCAGCCATAATGCCATGGGAAATTGGGGCAATAAGGCTTTGGTGACGCAACGATTCTCGTGCAAAAATGTTTGACAAGTGAACTTCCACAATTAACGTTGAGCCACTAGCGGTGAAGGGGGCTAAAGCATCTCTAAGGCTTACACTTGTGTGCGTGAGGCCTCCAGCGTTGATAATGATGCCAGTAATTTCGGTTTTATTTTGGACGTGTTGAATATAATTTTGGTTCAGAAAAGTGATGAGTTCCCCTTCTGAATTGCTCTGAAAGTGCTCAAGAGCAAATGATTCAGGGCACATAGCGGCTAAGTTATGGACAATTTCATCGAGGGTTTGTGTGCCATAGATGTGAGGTTCTCTTAAGCCGAGTAAATTTAAATTGGGGCCATTAATAACGAGTATTTTGGACATAGCGGTACGCCATAGCATTGTTTGAACAGTAGGCAGAAAAGTACAGGACACTCTTTTTTAAGTCAAGTTTAGTTTCCAGAAGAATGACCTGTGGAGCCAAAACCGCCTAAACCTCTTTCTACAGGCTTAACATGTACGCCGGGCATTTGGAAGACCAAGGCGCAAACAGCCTGGGCGATGCGATCGCCTTTTTTGATATGAAATCCTTCTTGGGAGTGATTGATAAGTGTTACTAAAATTTCTCCTCTGTAATCGCAATCAATGGTACTTGGTGCATTTAAAACTGTAATTCCGAACTTGGCGGCAAGGCCGCTCCTCGGTCTGATTTGAATTTCGGGAAGGCATAAAAGCTGCTGCGAACCGAAGGTTAGCATTTGTGGAGATTGGCAGGAAGAAATCCGCAAGCCAGTTTTAACCAGTTTCCATTTCTGTGCTTCTAGTAGGAGGTCTTCGTTTGCGCAAATATCGAAGCCTGCTGAGTGTGAGGTGGCATAAAATATTTGGCCTGTTCCCTCGTGTTGAATTTGGAGCATAAGACGTTTTCCTTTGCGGTTAAATTATTGCCTTCATAGAAGAAGCGTTACAACTCATAGCAATATAAAAATTAAAATTCAAAAGTCTTGCTAATTGTGCGTTTTTGTATTAAGGCTGACCACTCTCGCGCGCTTGCGGCTTCTGCTGGGCGTCATTCTTCATTGAGGATTAAATCATGGCAAAAAAAATTGTGAAGCTCATAAAGCTTCAAATCAAGGGCGGCCAAGCTACTGCTGCGCCACCTGTGGGTCCTGCTTTAGGTCAGGCTGGCGTTAATATCGCTGGATTTGTAAAAGAGTTTAACGCGCGCACACAAAAACAAACAGGCGTTATTCTTCCAACGGTTATTACAGTTTATTCTGATAAATCATTTACATTTATCACTAAGACTCCCCCTGCAAGCGTTTTGCTCAAACAAGCTGCAAAGCTCGAGTCTGCAAGTAAAACCCCAGGCAAGGCAATTGCAGGTAGTGTGACGGAACAACAAATTGAGGAAATTGCTAAAACAAAAATGCCTGACCTCAATTGTTACGATCTGGAAACAGCAAAAAAACTTATTAAGGGCTCTGCTCGTTCCATGGGAATTGTCGTTAACGGTTAACTATTAATTGTTGGGACGTTTATCGTCCCTTTTTTGAGGGAGGTCTTAACAGACCGTTTGAACCTCCAAAGGAAATAATATGGCTCGTCGTATTAGCAAAAAAATGCAAGCAGCTCTAAAAAAAGTAGATTCTGAAAAGCAATATACATCCTCGGAAGCTTGCGCATTAGTAAAAGAAGCAGCTTACACAAAGTTTGATGAAACAGTCGAGGTTGCTATGAACCTTGGTGTGGATCCCCGTCATGCAGATCAAAATGTCAGAGGCGCCGTAGTTCTTCCTAACGGACTTGGTAAAAAAGTTCGTGTTTTGGTTTTTGCAAAAGGCGAGAAAATCCGTGAGGCAGAAGAAGCTGGTGCTGATTTTGTAGGAGGCGATGATCTCGCACAAAAAATTCAAGGCGGTTGGCTAGACTTCGAAGCTGCAATTGCAACACCTGACATGATGGGTCTAGTAGGTCGCCTCGGTCGTATTTTGGCTCCCCGCGGCTTGATGCCTAACCCAAAGGTGGGAACTGTGACTACAGATCTAAAAACTGCTGTCAAAGAGGCAAAGGCTGGTCGTGTTGAATTCAAAGTGAACAAAGCAGGTATTATCCAGGCGCCCGTTGGTAAAGTTTCTTTCGAAGCGAAAGCTCTGGAAGAAAATGTGAAGGCTTTTGTAGGGGCTATAGTCAAAGCAAAACCTC
>JAIXXU010000123.1 GCA_027490595.1 Pseudomonadota bacterium | reverse complement strand
TTTCATCCACAACACTTTCAAAGAAATTGTATTCATGAATAAGAGAGTGTTCTATAAGTTCTTGGACTGCTGGAATAATGCTGGAATTTTTTTCGCAAAAATTATTCAGTAAATTTTCCATAATTTCCACATCTTTTATCATTTCATCGCTTGAATAATAAAGAGCCCATTTTCTTACCCACTGAAGTTTATTGTTTTCTATGCCATTTTTGTTTAAGTAGTTCGCAAGTTTCAAATAAATCCAAACGCAAGGATATAATGCGGCTAGAATTTTTGCAGGTTCATTTGTATTTGAGTTTTCTGAAATAAATGCAATATATTCTCTAGTCCCTGAAATTTGTTTCTCGGGTTTTGGTGCCTTTATTTCACTATTAATTTTTGAAATAAGGTGATCGATAGAACGTGTAACGTGATTATTTTGATCAAACTGACCTGAAAGAAGTTTTAATTTTTTTAAAGCTTGAATATATGCTTTAAGATAGTCAACATCTTGCGAAAGATAAATTTCTCTGGTCTTATCTTGTAAATTTCCTTTTAGCATTCCTTGAAAATACCTGCATTCTACAATTTTATTAAAATGAACGTTGATTTTTTCAGTTTTCATAAATGCTTTAGAATTAAATTTGGGCTCTATATTTAAATAGTTATAGATATGTTTTGTATTTGCTGCTGCAGTGGATATCCGAGGAACATAAATTTGTCCTGTTTTTATCCCTCTCATCAAACTCATAAGGCTAGTCCTTTCTGTGATTAATTGGGTATTCATCATTTTAAAAGCGTTTATCCCATCAAACCTGAATGATCAACAGGTCCGCAGCCTTTTCCAATGTTCATTTTCACACCGTTTTGAATAGCTTTTTGCAAATAATTTCTAGCTTTATTCACGCTGTTTAGTAAATTTTCACGGCGTGCAAGAAAAGCTGCAATAGCAGCAGAAAATGTGCAGCCCGTTCCATGTGTATTAGTACTAAGTATGCGTGGATAAGTTATCCAATGTTCTTGACCGTCTTCTAAAAGTAAAAAATCATTTACAAGATTATCCTCTGAAAAGTAATGCCCACCCTTTACAAGGACATTGGGGCAAAATTTTTGAATCAACTTTGCAGCTTTATAAATATCGTCTTTATTTTGAATGTTCATTCCAGCGAGAATTTCAGCTTCAGGAATATTTGGTGTGACACAAAGACTCAATTTTAATAGCTCAATTTTTAGAGCTTCAACGGCTCCTTGTGATAGTAGTGCATGTCCGCTTTTAGCAATCATGACAGGGTCAACAATAATGTTTTCTGCTTTTTTTTCTTGTAAAATTTTGCTTATGATTTTGATGATACTTTCGTTGTGAATCATGCCAATTTTAACAGAATTTATGGGAATGTCGTTAAACAAAGAATATAGTTGTTCTGCCACAAAACTAGCGGGAATGGGAAAAACAGATTGAACACCTTGTGTATTTTGTGCGGTTAAGGCTGTTAATACTGAGGCGCCATAGCATTTTAACGCTTGAAATGTTTTTAAATCTGCTTGAATGCCAGCTCCTCCAGAACAGTCAGAACCAGCAATTGTTATTGATACAGGAGGAATTTTTGCATGCATGACCTTTTTCCTTTTTAAATGACTTACCTTTAGCAAGAACAACGTGCAATTTCCAGAAAAAATGGATAGACTCCACCTCCTTGCCTCCTGCGGTGTTTGCAGGGCCAGTGATAGTGAGGGAAATATATGGAAACCGTTACAGTTAAGCTAGCAGACTCTTCCCAGCGGGAATTCAGCATGGGATCTACTGTTTTTGATTTGGCTCAAAGTATCAGCCCTGGGCTTGCTAAAATTTCTGTGGCAGCAAAAGTTGATGGCAAGTACGCAGATTTAAGTGACCTTCTCATTGAAGGCTCACGTGTTGAGATTATTACTGAAAAAAGTCCAGAAGGCCTTGAAATCATCAGGCATTCCACAGCTCACCTTATGGCTATGGCCATTCAACAAGTTTTTCCTGGCACGCAAATTACCATTGGGCCCGTGGTTGAGAATCAATTTTATTACGACATTTATCCCAAGCCAGGTGTAAAAATTGGTGCAAATGATTTTCCTGCAATTGAAGAAAAAATGCAGGAAATTGTTAAACAAAATATTCTTGTGGTTAAAAAAGTTGTTTCGAAAGAACAAGCAATAAACCATTTTCAAAACCTTGGAGAAAAATTTAAAGTTGAAATTGTAGAAAATTTGCCTTCTACTGAAGAGATAAAAATATATTCTATGGGTGATTGGGGCGATCTTTGTCGTGGTCCTCACGTACCCACAACGGCAAAGTTGGGTGCATTCAAGCTGATGAGTATTGCAGGAGCTTATTGGCGTGCCAACAAAGATAATGAACAACTTGTCCGCATTTATGGTACAGCTTGGGCAAATCAAAAAGAATTAGATCAGTATTTAAAAATGCTCGATGAGGCAAAAAAAAGAGAGCATGTTTTGCTTGGCCGTGAATTAAAACTTTTTACTTTAATGAGTGACGTGGCTCCTGGGGCAGCGTTCTTTTTTCCTAATGGTTCAAAACTTTATACTCTTTTGCAAACATATATCAGACAAAAATGGGCTAAATATGGCTTTCAAGAAATTCAGACACCACAGTTAATGAACGCCTCTTTGTGGAAAGTAAGTGGCCATTACGACAATTACCGTGATGACATGTATTTGTTTAAAGATGCTGACGAACAGGAGTTCGGCATTAAGCCTATGAGTTGTCCTGGCCATGTCAGGCTTTTCATGATGGGCCAAAAATCTTATCGAGATCTTCCTTTAAGATTTGCAGAATTTGGCATTTGCCACCGCAACGA
>JAIXXU010000241.1 GCA_027490595.1 Pseudomonadota bacterium | reverse complement strand
TTACCCCTTTCAACAAGCACTGGTTTTCCTGATTTTACAACAGCATCCAGAACGTCAGCCTGTCTACAAAAATCGCCAGGAATGTAAAAAAAACTACACAGGGAAGAGTATGCTTTCACATCTGCTTCACTCACAACACAAATACCAATACCCAAACCATTCCCGTTTTTATGAGACTCCAAGACTTCGTTTAAGGAAACAGATTCAAACTCCGTGTCTTGTCTTTCAGCAAGGGCATTCCACAGCTGGACATCAAAAACTGGAACCACATTTAAATTTGGCATCTGGAAAAATAATTTTTCTTGGTGAAGAGGAAATGATTGAAGCTCAAAAATCAAGGGAGACGAGTTACTTCCTTGTTTTTGTAAAAAGGTTTCAAAAAAATGAGAAGTCATAAAAATTTTGTTCCTTTCTAAGACTTGATGATATGATGAGTGCAAACTAAAAAGAGAGACAAATACCAATGATTCAAAACGCTTTGCTTAAAATACTTACAGAAGCTAAAAAACCAATTTTCAACAAACCAGAAGACCTTTTTATTGAAATAAAAAACGCATACCATCAAGTCATTAAACTACACGTTCCACCAAGTCCACTTGTACCCTCTTTATATTTAAGCGAGCTCACAGGGGCCGAGGTTTGGCTAAAACTTGAATCCCTGAACCCTACAGGTTCTTTTAAGGTGCGCGGTGCCCTGAACGCTTTGAAAAAATTCATTCAAGTCAATTCTGATATCCCCCACCATCAGCTTAAAGTTTGTGCAGCTTCTGCCGGAAATCACGCTCAAGGCGTTGCCTTCGCGGCAAAAACATTAGGGGTTCAAGCTCACATTTTCCTTCCAACAACGGCACCCATAGTAAAAAAACAGGCAACTGAAAGCTTGGGAGCAAAGGTTTACTCAACAGGAAATTCTCTTGAAGAAGCTTTTGTTGCAGCGCAAAATTTCGCTGAAAAAGAAAAAGCCCATTTGCTTCATGCCTACAATGATTTTGATGTCATTCTAGGACAAGCAACTTGTTCTTACGAAGCCATCATGCAATGGAATAATGAGCTAGAAGATAAACAAAAAATAAACGAATTATTTCCTTATGAAACTTATGAATCTCCCGATATATTTTTATGTAGTCTTGGTGGAGGAGGACTCGCTGCTGGCTGCAGTGTTTTTTTGGATCTCCTAGGCTCAAAAAAACCACACATGATTGGTGTTCAACAGGAATATTATAATTCTGCCATTGTTAGCAGACAGCAGCAACAACAATTACCTTCACCCGAACCAAACTACACTATTGCTGATGGAATAGCTGTTCGTATGATAGGAAACTTAAACTTTAATTATCTAGAAAAATACGTTGATGAACTAGATTCAGTGAATGATGATTGGATTTCTCAAGCAATCCTTATGCTTTGTGAGAAAGAACATATTGTTACAGAGGGCGCAGGAGCTGCAGCCGTAGCCTGCCTATTAAAAAATCCTAGAAAGTTTCGTGGAAAAAAAGTGATTGCATGTGTCAGTGGTGGCAATATTGACCCTGAACTGTTAACTAGAACCATTGCACGTGGTTTATCGCTCAAGGGTCGTCTCCTCCGATTTAGCGCTTGCGTAAAAGACAGGCCAGGCCAACTTTTAAAACTCTTGAAAGTTTTGGCAGAATTAGAATGCAACGTTCTGGATCTTATTCATGACAGAACCTACAGTGAAGTAAACGCAGGTTATGTAGAAATTGAGCTCTGTGTCGAAACAAAAAATAAACTACACCAAGACCATTTGATGGCTTCCTTGAAGGAACAAGAATTCTTTCCAAGAATAAGACACTAACCCTAGCAGGAGTTTTTTGTGAACACAGCACTTATGGAATGTTTTGACACCCTCATCATTGGTGGTGGGCCCGTTGGACTGTTTGGAGCTTACTATGCTGGTCTAAGAGATATGACTGTGAGACTTGTAGATCGTAGGCAAGAATTGGGAGGACAAATTACTGCTATTTATCCTGAAAAGTGGGTCTACGACATTCCAGGAATACCGGCAATTAGAGGAAAAGAACTTTATCAAAATCTGTGCGCACAAATTGAACCCTATCACCCTTTGATTTCCTTAAATGATGAAGTCACTCTTATCCGAAAAAATCGAAACCATATCATTACTGTTGAAACAAAATCAGGACACATTTACTACACCAAAACTGTCATTTTATGTCTTGGCATGGGAGCACATATTCCCAGAAAACTTCCCATTGAAAATATAGAAGAATTTGAGGGAAAAGGAATTCATTATGGTATTGCTAATCTGGAAACATTTCGAAATAAAAAAGTAATTGTAGTAGGAGGCGGAGATAGCGCACTAGATTTAGCACTGACAATTGCAGATGTCTGTAAAGATTTACATCTACTTCACAGGAGTGATCGCTTCACTGCACATGAAGAAACCACAAAAAAAATCTATTATTCCAACGCCGAAATACGAACTTTTTCTGAGATTATGCGACTTGAAGGCACAGAGCACATTACCCATGCCCTCGTCCGTGACACCAAAACAAATAACATTCAAAAATTAGAAGTTGATGAAATTATCGTAGCCGTTGGTCTTCTATTTAATTTAGAGGTTGTCAAAACTTGGGGAATTGAAATGGAGGAAAACTGCATCAAAGTTGATGATTATAGGCAAACCTCTCTGCACGGAATTTACGCAGCAGGAGACATCGCTACCTATCCAGGGAAAATGAAACTCATTGGAACGGGTGCTGCCGAAGTCATTCAAGCAGTTCATCATGCCAAGAGCTATATCCAAGAAAAGTTTCCCTTTCTTTGAACCTAATTCTAATTTAAAGATAACTCACATGAACGAACGCATAAGGCAACAAGTAAAAAATAAATTGTTAGATCTTGTTAACCAAGGTGTAAAAGCATTTCCAAAACAAGAATGGGATGATGAAAAATCTTATAACGGACAACATTCCACAAATAATTCGCACACACAACAATCTATTTTTAGCTGCCAATTGTGTTCACTGTCCCTGAATCGCAAACATGTAGTAACATCAAAAACGCTAGTACATAAAAATTATTTTGTACTTGCTGAATTCCCTCAAGAACAAGACGAACATGATTTTCAACTTCTCTTTCAAAAAGAAAGTCAACCCATCCTGTTTTCTCAAAGTTCTCTCTCGCATATTGCGCTAAGACTTCTTGAAAGACTTGGAATTGCCAAGGATTGCCATACCTCATTTGCAATAAAATGCCGACCAGAAAAAGGAATTCCAAAAAATTCCCTTGAAACTTGCGCTTCAAACCACCTTGCCTTCGAACTCAACGCCGTCAAAGCCAATATTTATCTTTGTTTTGGATCCAGAGCATTAGATGCTTTATGGATTGCAACGAAAAAAAGTTTTGAAAAAAATTGTTTTATTTTTGAAAATCAAACCAAAATTGAATTTCTATTCAATGAACAGAAAAGAACTGTGTATTATTTACCTTCTTTGCAAGAGCTACATCTTTATCCTTCTTGGCGACAAGAAGTTTGGAAACTGCTTCAAAACCTTGGTTCTTAACCAACTGCACAGGCAAAATCGTAAGAGAGAAACATTGACCTGGCTAGTAGTCTTTAGTAAGTCAGAATGTTGAAAAATACTAATGTAAGCCTGTTTTCAGCACACCTGCTGGTTTAGGCAATGTCCACACCTCACTAGGAAAGAGACTCTAACTATGACTGAGCTCAACTCTCTCAATGAAAATCTTTTGACAAATTCATCTTGCCTTATAGAAGAAGTCGGCCCTACAAGACGAAAACTTCTTATTACAGTTCCTTCAAATATTGTCTCTACAGCAATAAACGATATCAGCTCCAATGTTCAAAAAACAACGGAAATTCGTGGTTTTCGTAAGGGCAAAGCCCCTATCGAACTTATCAAAAAATTCCATATGAGCGATATCATTCAAAAAGCTGCTGACAAAGTTGTTCGCGATGCTTATTCCGAATCAGTAAAAAATATTGATTTCCAAATTATCAGCCAACCCCAAATAGAACCCGACAATCAATTTGATGGACAAACTGAATTCAAGTTTTCTGCTGTTGTCGACATTAATCCCAAAGTCGATATTCAAGGATACAAAGGATTGGACTTGAAACTGCCCACAAAAATGAATCCAAATATTGAGGAAGAAGTTGAAAAGCATATTGCCCGCCTCAAAGAAGAACTCGCAAAAACACCTGATGTCAACCTCAATGATATGAGTGACGAAGAAATTGCAAAACGACTGGGTCATAAAGACATGACCGAAATACGCGAGACCGTAAAGAAGGGTTTTCAAGATTCCCTTGAAGACGCTCGCGTTAATGAATCTTTCGAAAGCATTGTAGAACAACTTATTGCTAAAAACCCTATTGAAGTTGCAGAAAGTCTAATCGAAAATACAATAGATAAACTGATGATGGAAGAATTTGGCGATAGCGTTGATCGTAATAATGTTGAAATGCGTAATTCATTTCGGGAAAAAGCAATACATACGGCAAGAGGAGTATTGATTCTTGGCCATATTGCACGTCAAGAAGCTGTAGAAGTATCTCAATTTGAAGTTATTTCTGAAATGAGCCGCTTCATGCAAGAAAATCGAATCAATCCAAATACCCTGCGTCAACATGGCTCAAGAATTTTTGATGAATTTAGCGGACAAGTTACAGTTCGAAAGGCAGTCTTAAAAATTCTTGAAACTGCAAATATTGAATATGTTGATGAAGAAAAAAACAGGGAACCCGAAGACGTCCTACTCCCTAAAGAATAAAGTTAAGTTTTCGTTGTTATAAGGTATGCTCGAGATCGACAATTACAGGATTTAAAGGTGGCTTTTCGGAATCTACCAGAGCATACGATATGATAAAAATTTTGTCTCCAACTTCACCTTTTCTAGCTGCTGGACCATTCAATCCAAAAATTTTAGAACCTCGCTCTCCTTCAATCACGTAAGTTTCTAGCCTTTCTCCATTGTTCAAATTGACTACCGTTACCTTTTCATTTACTCGCAAATTGGCTTTTTCCATGATGTCTTTGTCAATTGTAATACTGCCCACATAAAAAAGATTTTTTTGTGTCAGTTGTGCATAAGCTATTTTAGACTTTAGAACCTCAATATACATTTCATTCTCTCCTCATTTGTTTAATAAGCACCCATTGCTTTTTCCAAAGCTTCCGCAGTATGCGGTCCAGAATATTCAACACCATTAATGAGTATTAACGGTGTTCCATTTATGTTTAATTTACTGGCTATTAAAGCATCGTTTTCAATTTTTTTCAATTCCGTGTGTTGTTCCAAACACTGTTTAAAAGAATCTTCTCGAATACCAAGTGTTTTTGCTTGCGCCAAAAGACCCGCTTGAGAAAATTTTTGTGCCCTTTCGTCATCAGTCCAATCCTGGCCTGAAAAACCCCACTCTTTAAACTCCCAAAATTTTCCTTGTGCTCCAGCACAACGAGTCGCCTCAGCCAACGTGCAACTATATGGGTACCAACCCTCGCTAGGTACCGCGGGATTACAAACATGACTTAGGGGAAAAAATCTATAAACCAAAACAACTTTGTGAAGACCTACATCAGACTGAGCCTTTAAAAGAGGTCCATTGACCTGTTTGCAGTGAGGACAACCAAAATCAGAGAACACTTGAACAACAACAGGTGCATCGTCATCACCTAACCTATAATCTTCACCATCGCCTACAAAGTTTGATTTGTGAAAGGAAAGCATATTGGGAACATCCTGAGAGTTCTTTTTATCCTCAGCCACAGTAGATTTCACTACAGCCTGAGACACCTCGGACAGCTTTAAGGGAGTCTTTGCCTCCGCAACTGGGCTGAAGTAGTTGACCGCCATGGGAATCAACAGGCCTGCCGCCAAGGGAGGAATACCTAAACAAAGACTTACTGCAGCAAAACGTGAAAAATAGTCGCCAGAATATAATTGTGTGGCTTTTAATCTCCAAGAAGAAAAAAAGCGAAATACTTTCATAGACGAATAAATAAAAACAATACCATGAACAATTGAACACGTAGGACAGAATGCTTTTATTTTAAAATAGGTGATATAAATGAGTATTAACACTGTTATTAAACCACAAATAGCTAAAAGACCTTCTAATAGCGCGTGTTGTTTTTCGGTAATTTGAGAAATAAGAGGCATGACAGTAGCAGCGAAAAGTATCATAAAATAACTCATACCGTAGGAGCCTAATGGAATTGAAGCCAATTCTCCATAGGAACTTCCAATGACGGATGTACAATTAAATGTTGCACTCATATCACACAATAAACCATGGCCAGGCTTTAAGAGAATTTGTACATGAGCAATCAAAGCATACAACGAAACTAAAAACCCAAAAAAAGCAAGCAATATTGATGGCAAATGAACTCTTTTCAGAAAATAATCCTGTTCCATTTTATTTACCTCTTAAAATTTCTTTGAAACGACTTGTACCAATACGAGTCACACCCGCTTTTACCAAGGACAAAGCCTGAATGTCTTCTCGAATACCTCCGCTTGCTTTGATTCCTAGCCGCACTCCAAATTCTTTTTCATGGGTATCTAAAGCTTCAGATATGATCAAAATATCGTCCAAGGAAGCTCCTCGAGCTCCAAAACCAGTGGACGTCTTGATGGTATGCACACCACACCGCGCTGCGAGGAGGGTACACTGAGTCAGTTCATCAGATGACAATAAAGATGTTTCCATAATAATTTTTACTAAAGCTCCTTGGGCAGCTTGGACAATTTCACGATATTCTTTCTCAAGAAACGCCCATTTTTGGTCTTTAACCCACGAAATATTCTGCACAAAATCTATTTCTTGAGCACCTTGTTCTACTGCCAAAAGAGTTTCTTTCACTTTAACAGCGGTATCTACATAGCCCAAAGGAAATCCCACAACAGTGCAAACAAGTACACAGCTACCCTCAGATAATGTTTGAATTGCGATAGGAACATGGCAAGGAGGAATACAAATAGCGCGTACGTTCATTTGAACAGCTTC
>JAIXXU010000094.1 GCA_027490595.1 Pseudomonadota bacterium | reverse complement strand
TTCGCGCAATTGCTGCTTCCCTTGTAAAATCAACTTCTTTTTTCCATAACTTCGGTTTGTCAACGCCGAGAATACTCAGTTCCAAATGCCGCAACTGACGTGAAGCCGCCGGACGTTACACGCCATTGGCTCCGTGAAAAAAATCACGCTTTTTCGTTGTTGAAAAGATTCGGCTTGTGTAAAATAGAAATTGCTTCTCTCCTATTTCCTGGAAACATAACTTTGTCAATTTTGCAGCTCTGAAATCGGTTGTGGAAATTCGGTCGTTTGCTTTTCCGTTTTGAGTAGCGGAGAGTTCTCAGCGAGATTCAATTGGGTTCAATTATGCTCAAAAACTTTATCAATTTTTTTCTGCACTGAAACTGCTGCAGCTTTCTTTCTTTTCTTCGGTGATCAGCAAAAACACAATTCACTGCAGAAAAACTTTCTGGTTACTTTGTGTGATTTTGCAGCTGTGTCGCTACGGCGTGTAACAGCGGTTTCACGCAATTGCTACTTTTCGTGTAAAATGAACTTCTTTTTTCCATAACTTCGTCTTGTCCAGCCGAGAATACTCAGTTCCAAATGCCGCAACTGACGTGAAGCCGCCGGACGTTAGCTGAAACACTTGAAAAATGCGCCGTATAAAAGCCGAACTTATTGTCATCTTATTGTTGTGGTTTTACGCAATAAAATCTCTATTGTCCATTCAATATATTGGCACCCATTTTATAATCGGACTTATTGGATTAGCAATATCAACACTTTTGGTTGCTCGTTTTTATAAAATTGTATTTTACCTTTTATCGCTTCTTTTACTCTTTTCACTCTTTAAATTAATTGCGTTTAGCCAAACTAGACATTATGTAGGAGTGAATGGCGTTGGTATAGACTTGGTTTCTACAATTCTTCTGATTTATCTCTGCTTCAAACGGAGAAATGTAATACGTAAATGGTTTGCCGAAGATGAAGAGTCTAGAAAAGAAAAAGAAGAGTCACAAAAGCGAAAAGTTCTTATGTTCAAAAAGGAGTTCCAAAATTATTCACTAAACGAAATAGAGAAAAAACTTGAAGCCAATAATTTAGTTATTGAAGCAAGAAACGCTTTAGAAGAAATAATGAACGAAAGACGAAACAATTAGTGCTTCAGCTAACAGCGGTTTCACGCAATTGCTACTTTTCTTGTAAAATGAACTTCTTTTTTCCATAACTTCGTTTTGTCCACGCCGAGAATACTCAGTTCCAAATGCCGCAACTGACGTGAAGCCGCCGGACGTTATCTGCAATCTTTCCAAACCATGAGCATACATCCCCTAAAATGTCCCGAATGTAATGACTACAAAAAACTTGTAATCAAATGGGTTAGATATGAGAAACAAGTTGATAAAGAATTAGATATAAACATTCCTTTTTTTTTTTTTTTTTCTTGCGGTCATCAAAAACCGTTATATAAAAAAGAACATTACGATTTAATGACGGAGAAAGATTTTGAGGAAATGGAAGACGGAGAGAAATTATTTATTGAATTTGGTTACGAAGACAAAGAATTCAACAGATATTCACATCTGAATTTTATATATTCATCCGAGGATTACTATTTGATACCTGGCTTATTTAGAGATGAAAATGATGGATACCTTACTCCCGTATTTTTTGATAAAGATATATTGCTATACTACAATAATCATCCAGATTATAGTGTAAGATTTGGATCTTTTTCTAGTGGGAACATCTATTATAAAGGCAAACCATTGTTTAATTGGGGATTCGGAATTAACAGGAACGGAAAAATATACAAATGGCTTGGAGATTTAAATGAAGATTTTGAAGATGCTTCAATGCAATCACATCTCAAGCGATTCCAAGCTAGCAATGTTGAATCAGATCATGACATTTATTCAAAGTTTTATCTAATGCAAAATCCCTTTTCTACAAGTGATGCATTTCAAACTTCTGATAATGAATCGCGATTATTTACCTTAAAGAACGAAATTGATGAATTGTTCTTTTCAAAGCATGGTTTTAAATTAACAAAAGTACAAGTCGAAGACTTTTTTGATTTTTATAAACCGCCAATCCTAGAAGAGAAGGAACAAATATTTAACGCTTATATCAGCCTTAATAAATTTGTAATCGAAAATGTGCAAATAAATCTACTGAAAGAAAAAATAAATGAAATTAGGCAAGATTCCGACTTGAAAAAGTTAGGTTCTTTAAAAACACTAGAGCGTTTTTTATCCTCCTTTCATAAAGCCGAAAATATTAGCCAAATTATGTCTCCGTTATATGTCTTAAGTGACTTGCGTCAATTACAAGGTCATTTTAGCGACAGTAGTTTTGACGAACGTTATAATTTTTGTAAACAAAGATTAGAACTACTTGAAGATTCAACCTATTTTCAAGTTTATGAAAAGCTCGTTAAAGAACTCATTAATTGCTTCGACCAAATAAAGAAACTTATAATATAAGACTGCAGATAACAGCGGTTTCACGCAATTGCTGCTTTCCTTGTAAAATGAACTTCTTTTTTCCATAACTTCGTTTTGTCCACGCCGAGAATACTCAGTTCCAAATGCCGCAACTGACGTGAAGCCGCCGGACGTTATGTGCAAGCCAAAATGAACGATATGAGTAAACCTGACGATTACCCAGAAATAGTTTATAAATACCGAAATTGGACAGACAAATATCATAAAGATATTTTGTTAGAGAACAATCTTTTTATGGCTTCGCCAGATTACTTTAATGATCCTTTCGACTGTAGAATTCCAATTAATTATAGGCTTCTTGATTCTCCCGAGAAAATAGAAAAATATGTTACCTCATTTTTTAATCGCCATAAAGAATTTTTACTTAGAAAAAATTTAAATCTTCAACAAGAAGCTAAACGAATGATTGAAGATTACAGCAAAAATATTGAGATAATTCAAGCCAATTATGAAAGTATTTTATTTGCCAAACAAAATCTTCACTACGGAGTTCTTTCACTTAGTAAAAGGTGGGATAGTATTTTAATGTGGTCGCATTATGCGCAAAACCATCGTGGTTTCTGCGTTGGATTTTGGGAGGAAAAATTAAGAGAATCAAGGAAATTTGGAAAAGGTGGTCCTGTAACTTATAATGTTGAAAATGATTATCCTGTAATAGACCCGCTGAAAGAAGAGGAACAAGATCAAATGATTGATAAGTTTACAGAAACACATACAAAAGCTTTTGACTGGAAATATGAAGAGGAATATCGTATAAACAAATTATTTTTTCCAGAAGTTCCAACTGACAAAGAGAGAACTATCAAAATTTCTGATGATTTTTTTGCAGAAATTACTCTTGGTTTAATGATTCCAAAAGAACATAAAGAAGAACTAATCGAAATTGCAAGAAATAAAAATATTCGTATTTATCAAGCCACGAAAATCCCATTGAAATTTGCAATAAATCGAAATGAAATTTTATAACCATGGCCAGCACATAACAGCGGTTTCACGCAATTGCTACTTTCCGTGTAAAATGAACTTCTTTTTTCCATAACTTCGTTCAGTCCACGCCGAGAATACTCAGTTCCAAATGCCGCAACTGACGTGAAGCCGCCGGACGTTATGCGATATATTTGACCAACTCGATAACCCATGAAGACAATTTACTTACTTTTCTGTTTAATTTCTTTTGCTTCATTTGCTCAGTCGGTCGAAGAGATTACGAAACGTATTTCAGAAATTAATGAGGTCCAGTTTTACGGTCAGGCTGGCGAATACACAAACTTTAAAAACTACAAGAATCTTCTTGAAAATGCAACAAATCAAGAATTACTAAAGCTACTTGACAATGATAATTCAGTGGTAGTTTGTTACTCTTCTCTCGCTTTAATCCACAAAGATTATTCGGATTTGAAATTAGTGTTTGATAAAGTTTCAATTGTAAATGAATATGTCGATGTTTTATCCGGTTGTACAATATCGAACGAATTGCCAGCTGAGTTTTTTTATTTCATTTACATAGAAGAAATGAGGTCAAGAAAATTAAATGTTGATGACTCACTTATTAAATATATGCACAGCAAACTTATTGACTTGGATATTAGTGATTATCTAAAAAATTTAATAAGTCCTTCCAAAAATTAATACATCGCATAACAGCGGTTTCACGCAATTGCTACTTTCATTGTAAAATGAACCACCTTTTTCCATAACTTCGTTCTGTCCAGCCGAGAGTACTCAGTTCCAAATGCCGCAACTGACGTGAAGCCGCCGGACGTTAACTGCAAGTTTAAAATGACGCACCATGACCACACAGCATTTTCAATTCACAACTTTGACATTTGCATTGACAACTTTATGGACACTTATCGGATTCTTTGAATACTTTACTGAGGATCGTGGAATGTTTTACGGATTTGGCGTGCTAACAT
>JAIXXU010000193.1 GCA_027490595.1 Pseudomonadota bacterium | reverse complement strand
TAAATTTTTTTCAAAAAAACGATTTATAGTCCAAAAAATGCAAGACGAGTTTGGAAAAGATATCATATGGAGAAAATTTTTTCACTCACTTTTGTCAGTTAAACATAGAGAGAATATATTTAGGTGTAATTTCTTTTTATCGTCTGCAGGCTTAAAATCTTTTCAAAATGCTACTATGCGAGGAAATTATCGTCTTTCTTTAGACACAAACACTCATAATTTTGTAATATTTGACTGCCTAACGGGCGCAAAATTATCCACAAACACAAAAAAAATAATTAAGCTAGATGATTTGTCATTACTAAAACATCCTGATTTACTTGATGACCCCAAAGCTGCTAAAATGTTTTTAAAATCTTTTAAAAACTGTTCAAAAGACTCCTTTTTTGTATGCCCCTCTCCTGTTGTTGCAAATGATCTTATAAAGCTAGACCCTAGTATTTCAACAAGAGTTTTTATTATTCCTAACGTTATTCCTAGTATTGCAAGGATTAAACCAACAGTCGAGCTATTAAAAAATGTCATAACAAAGTCTATTTCATTAAGCATATTTTCCAAGTATGGGGGCCTTCGATTAAAGACAAATGACTTTATTTCTTGCTGGTTTTCCGAGAAAATTCAAATTCCTAAATTTATTGTCTGTTTTTCAAACTTAGAGAGTAAAAAAAATATAAACACGCTTGTTGACGCATGGTCTCGCTTAAGATTAGAAACAAAAAGTGATGTTAAGCTGTTAATATTTGGTAATAAAATTAATCAGATTAAAGAGGACAAGACACACAAGGAAATAGAACAACAGCAGCTTTGCGATAGTGCTCTAAAGTGCATAAAACCCTACATAATATCAAAAGATTTAATTTATCTAGAAAATGTAGGAAACTCCGATATTGCGCTTCTCTACTCTGCGGCATCTTGTTATGTTGCACCATCATTTTCTGAGACTCTATGTTCTGCCCCACTTGAAGCTTTAAGCTGTGGTTGTCCGGCTGTTGTGTCAGATAATCCTTCAAACAGATTTCTTCTTGAAAACGCAGCCCTTTACTGCGATCCTTATGATGAAGAAGATATCGCTAACAAGATAAAAAGTGTTTTATCTAACGAAAATGATACGAATTTAGAGCAACGTTTTAATCATGACTGGCTTAAAATACAAGAGAAGTTTAGTTCAAAGACCATACTTGATTGTTGGGAAAAATTCTTTGAAGCAATTAGCCCACTGTGAAAATTAAAAAAATCCCCCTAATACTAGACAAGCAGTAAAAAAAGACACGCTTTTACGAGAAAGCAATTAAAAGTAAAAGGTCGGAAGCATAACTTTTTATGATTTCCCTGCGTATCATTGGATACATATTTATACCTCTAATTCAATTGAATCTATTGGCTACCGTAATACTAGGGGCATCGAAAAACAAAAGAGTTAGCTGACCCAAAAACTTGCCTAGTTATGGTTTTAAACTTGATCAAAATGCACAAAATGATGCAGAAGAACAAGTTGATGTCGCAGATAAAGTAGAATTTGTCGACGGAATTCTGAAAGCCTCCTAAACATGAAATCCAGACATTTGACAATATTCAGGGGTTGAAAAGATGAACTTGTAACACAGACCTCACATACTCTACTCAATAGACTTAACCAAATAGCCTTTGATGCCTATTTTTGAAGAGCCTATAATATCTTTGTTAAAGTCGTCACCAATCATAATAACTTCTTCTGGTTTTAAACCAAGTTTCTTTAAACCTGATAAAAACATTTTTGAGCTTGGTTTTTCTTCTCCTATTTCTTCAGATGTTACAAGGTGATCTATATATTCGGTTATTTTTAGAACTTCAATTTTTTGAATTTGTATACTTGAAGTCATATCAGTAACAATGCAAATTGGAATATTTTTAAATTTGCATTGTTTTAAAAACTCCAGAGCTTCGGGGTTAATTTTTATTGTATAAAGAAATTCTTTCCAATATATCCTATCTAATAGCTCCGCAAAAATATATGGATTTTTAATTTTTTTTTCTTCACACATCTTTTGAAATGCTAGTAATCTTGAGCGGCAGCAACCTTGGGGACTTAATCTCGTCACAATATCTTGTCGAAATGCTTTATATGCAAATTTAAATTCACTAAGGTTGGTATATATGCCTTGTACTATGATGTGTTCAAAAATAGCTTCCAAAGCTTGATCGTGAGCTCTTTGGTAACAATAGAGGGTATCATCGAGATCTAAAAGAATTCCTTTAATCTTGACAAGAGATATTTGAGTGAATAATGTTTCTTTCATATTATTTCCTTTGTTGCTGGGAGCTTGGTTGTTAGCTAGAGTTATTATGCCTTCGTTTAGCTTTGTTTTAAAGTTATTTATTAAGTTTTTGTTTATTATTAACCTCTTTGCTGTTATAGGTTATTATGGTGCAAAATTGGTGTCATACTAATTATGTCTGAGATGTTAGTTTTATTTAAAAGTTTAAAAAAAGAACCTGTATTTTGGCTAACACTAGTCCTTAAAGTTATTGCAGGAACTTTGTTTGCTTCTAAGTATTTATCTGACATGTTTATCCCATTTTTAGAGTATTTCGCGCACCATCCTATTGCCGATCCTTATGATTTTTTCTATAAAATTGATCAAAATAGTATTTTCCCATATCCTGCCTTAATGCTCTATGTAATGAGTTTTTTCAGATTCATTTTCTTTTATTGTGGCCTCAGTGTTTCTAATTTGCATTTTTTGTTTTTTGCGTACAGATTACCTTTGCTGATGTGTGACTTTTTAATATTATTGATTTTTCTGTCTTGGTTTCCTAAAAAAAATAAGAAAGTTTTATACTTGTACTGGTGTTCTCCAGTTTTGTTTTATGTCACTTATCTTCATGGACAATTAGATATAGTTCCATCGGCTTTTCTCTTCGTTGCCTTATATTGTTTGTTTAAAGATAAGCTTACTTTGGCTGCTATTGTGTTTGGTTTAGCTTTGTCTGCAAAACTACATTTGTTTATAGCTCTGCCTTTTTTTGTTATTTTTCTTTGGCGATACAATTTTAATATTATAGATCCTATTAAATTTTCGTGTCTTACAAGTTTATCCTTTGTTATAAGCAACCTCCCATTTATTTTCAAAGCACATTTTATTAATATGGTCTTTTTAAACCCAGAACTTCATAGACTAAGTTTTGCAAAATTATCATATGGTAATCAAAATATTCCTCAGTTTTATGTAATTGTTGGTGCTTATTTAGTGTTGATTTTTAGATCTTTGCTCATGCGGGTTCTGAATAGAGATCTTTTTATTATGTTTCTGGGAACAAGCTTTGGATTTTTATTGTTTTTTGTAGTGCCCATGCAAGGATGGTACTTTTGGGTTATCCCATTTTTTGCTTATTTTTATATTAAATCTCCTGTTCGTCAGCTTCCTCTATTTTTCCTTCTTCAGATTTCTTATTTCGTTTACTTTGGGTTTCATCAACATTCAGATTACATTTCGATTTTGTCTAGCTTTTTTAGCAAAGATGCAAATAATTTTAATATATATAATTTTTTATCTTTGAGTGGCTATAGTTCTGCTTTAATATTGAATTTTTCCTATACTTTGCTTCAGGTTTTTTTAATTATAAACTGTCTTTGGATATATTACAGAGGTGTCACTTCCCTGCAAAAAAGTAAAGTTACCGCAAGAGCTTATATTATTGGTATAAGCGGTAATTCAGGTAGCGGAAAAACAACGTTGGCCCGCGCATTACAATACTTCTTTTCTCAGAGATTTTCAGCTCTAATTTGTGGAGATGATATGCACAAGTGGCAAAGAGGTGATAGCAAGTGGCTAGAGCTCACACATCTAGATCCTAGAGCTAATGAGCTCCATAGAGATTTGAAATATATTTCCATGCTTCGTGATAATAAAGTTATATTTAGAAGACATTACGATCATGATACAGGCCGCTTCACACATGAAGTACCAATAAAGCCTAAGCCAATCATGATTTTTGAGGGTCTTCATAGTTTTTATCTTAAACCTGCTAGAGAGTTAATGGATTTAAAAATTTTTGTAAGACCTGAAGATAACTTGCTTATATATTGGAAAATTACAAGAGATATGAAGTGCAGAGGTTATTCTAAGGAAAAAGTGTTAGAGAGCATTTTAAGGCGTCAGGATGATTCTCGTAAATATATTACAGTGCAAGAAGAACATGCAGATATAGTAGTCTCCTTTTCTTCTGATCCGTCTATAGATTACAATCGCACTGAGCTTGATTTTAATATAGTGCTTGAGCTTAGAATTTTGAACACATTTTTTTTGGACCCTCTTCTTGAAGATCTGTGTGACCATTTGAAAGATAAAATTGAGCATTATTATGACAAAGAAGACTGGCAGGTCATTAAATTTCGTGACACGCTTCCAGTTTATGTGCTAGAGCAAGTTGGTGAAAAACATTTAACTTCTGTTCAAGACCTTGGACTATACTCTCCGGTATGGCTTGAGGGATGGGATGGCATCTTACAACTTTTAATTGTGTATTGTGTTTGTCATGAAACATTGTCTTCAAGTAAATTCTGAAATTGATTCTTTTATAAATATTTCGAGAGAACTAGGGAAACAAGTAATTTATGTTCAGGGAGGGGGCGGGAATACTTCTTATAAGGTTGATAGTAATCTTATGCTCGTAAAGGCATCAGGAATCGAGTTATCCCAAGCTACTGAATCACAAGGATTTGTATCTGTTAATTACCATCAAGTCAGAAATAATCTTTTGAAGTGTTTGACTGAGGATGACTATACAGGCTTGATTAAATCTTCAGTTAATACTGAAGATGATGCAAAAAACAGTAGACCATCAATTGAAACTGGTTTTCACGCTTTTTTACCATTTAAATGCATTCTTCACAGTCATTCTATTTTTGCAAATATTTTAACTTGTTCATTGGAAGGTTTATCTATTGTTCGTGAATTATTTCCTGAGGCTGCTTGGATTCCATATGCTCCACCAGGTTTGCCTGTAACTTTAGCCATAGCAAAATATTTTCAAGGTTCATCTGTTATTTTTATGGAAAACCATGGTGTTATAGTGGGCTCGGATTCTGCATTAGAAAGTTTTGAGCTTCATGAATATGTTTCAAAGAGAATAAAAGTTAAATTCAAGTTAGATGAACACTTATACTTAGAAAATAGTAATTTAAATGAATGCTTTTCTAACATATTATTCCCAGATCAAATTGTGTACCTTCAAAATGAAGACCTTAGAAACACAAAAGCAGGAAAAGAAACTATTCTAGTATTTAATTTTTTAATGAATCAAATGAAGAAGCATGGCTTGAATCCTAAATTTCTTTCAAACAATGACGTACATCATATTATAAGCATGGAGTCTGAAAAATACAGACAGAAGGTGGCCTCTAAATGACGCAGCGTAGTATGCAACTGGTCATTCCCATGTCGGGCCTTGGTTCTCGTTTTTTGAGAGCTGGCTACGACAAACCAAAGCCGATGATTGAAGTTCTTGGAAAGCCAATGATTGAATGGGTTTTAAAAATGTTTCCAGGTGAGTTTGACCCTATTTTTATTTGTAGGAAAGATCATATTGAGAATACTTCCATGGGTGAAACTTTAAGAGCACTCAAACCAAATGGAAAAATTATTAGCATTGAGGGGGCAAAACTTGGTCCTGTAGATGCCTTATTGAAGGCAAGGGAATTTATTGAGGATAGTTTGCCAACTATAATAAGTTATTGTGATTATTACATGCACTGGGATTATTTAAAATTTAAAGAACAGATTTTTAGTTTAGATATAGATGGCGCTGTGCCTTGCTATAGTGGTTTTCATCCACATTTAATTCCAATAAAAAATTTATACGCCTGTTGTAATGTCGATTCTGAAAATTTTTTAACTGAAATTCGAGAGAAATATTCTTTTACACTGGACAAAACTAAATCACTGCATTCTCCTGGAGTCTATTATTTTCGATCGGGTCGCCTTTTCAAGGATTTTGCTAACAAACTGATGAGCCAAAAAGATTCTCTCAATGGGGAATATTATGTAAGTATGGTTTACAAACACATGGTTTTAGAAGGGCTTAAAGTTTACTGCCCTCCTAATATCTCTCATTTTTGTCAATGGGGCACTCCTCAAGACCTCAATGATTTTCTGTATTGGACAAAACTAGTGGGAAATTTTTTATGAATATTTTAATACCAATGGCAGGACAGGGTATTAGATTTGCAGAAGCT